>CAVIUL010000103.1:0-5939 GCA_963645885.1 bacterium
AACTAATATAAAAACACGTGTCGTAATATTTGGTTTAATTAGTAATTCTCTTTTTTCCATATTTATATTAGCTATTACTACTAAGATACCATCGTTAGACATTATCTTTCTATCTTTTAAGACAACACTACCAATTTCACCAATTCTATTACCATCTACATATATATCTTCACCAGATACTCTTTCTTTTGATTTAGTAATAACATGGTCTTTTAATGTTAATATATTACCGTTTTCAATGACAAAAGTATTTTCTTTTGGTATTCCACAATCTATTCCAATATTGGCATGCTTTTTAAGCATACGATAATCACCATGGAATGGCATTAGATACTTAGGCCTTAATAATCTAATCATTAATTTTAATTCTTCTTCATTAGCATGTCCTGAAGTATGTAAATCACTAAGAGCTGTATTAGTAAATACTTTGACTCCTCTTAAATATAATTTATTAATAGTTTTACCTATACTTAAGGCGTTTCCAGGTATAGCACTAGATGAGAAGATTACAATATCATCAGGTCTTAGTGATATTTGTCTAAATGTACCATCAGCCATTCTAGATAAGGCAGCAAGTGGTTCACCTTGACTACCAGTACATAATAAACATAATTCACTGGGTTTTAGGTTTTTAGCTTCATCAGCGGAAATTATTATTTCTTTATGATCTATATATCCACCATTTATAGAAATTTGAATATTATTATCCATACTTCTACCAAATACACATATTTTACGATTATGTTTATAACATGTTTCAACAATATGTTTTAAACGATAAATGTTAGATGCAAAAGTAGCTATTATTATTCTTTGACTAGTATATTTATTAAAGATATCTGTTAGAGCTCCATCAACTTTTGATTCACTAGTTGACATACCTTCATTTAAGGCATTAGTGGAGTCACTTATTAATAAGTCAACACCTTCTTCTCCAATATGTGCCATTTTATGTAAATCAGCCATCGGTCCTATAGGTGTTAAATCAAATTTAAAATCTCCCGTAGTAACTACATTACCATTTGGAGTTTTTAGGTAAATTCCATGTGAATCTGGTATTGAGTGCGTAGTTCTAAAAAACTCTATTTCAAAATATTTAAATTTTAAAACATCTTTATCTGTATATGCATAAAGATTATCATAACGTATATTACGATCTTGAAGTTTAATAGCTATTAACTCTTTGGCTTGATTTGGGGCATAAATAGCTGGTACATTTACAGCCTGTAGTATAAAAGGTATTGCCCCAATATGATCTTCATGCCCATGTGTTATAATTAAAGCTTTTATTTTATCTTCATTTTGTTTTAAAAAAGTATAATCTGGTAAGACATAATCTATACCAAGTAGTTCTCCTTCTGGAAAACTAATTCCCGCATCAATAATAATAATTTCATCTTCATGCATTAAACAATACATGTTTTTTCCGACTTCACCTAAACCACCTAAAACAATAACTTTTGTTTCAGTGTTTGATTTCATTTTTTTATTTTCTCCTTTCATAAGTTCATATACAAGAACTGAACGTATTAGATTATACTATTATTTTATAATTTTGTCTAGTATTTGATTTTAAATTGTTAAACCCTTTTTAAAATGTTACCAAGAAATTTTTTTAAAATGTTACCATTTAATATATAATACACTTCAATTAAGAAAGAGGTGTTTTATTTTGAATAAAGATAAACAAAAAGCTTTAGAACTTCTAAAGCAAAAGATTAATGGAGAAATTATAATTAGTTATCAAGAAATTGCTGATAAAACTTATTACTCAAAAATGCAAATTATTCGTCTATCAAAAATGATAGAAAAAAAGGATATTGAAGATCTGCTCGTCCATGGACTAACAGGAAAGAATTCAAATAACTCAGCTCCCGACGAAGAGATTGAATATATTAAAGAATTCAAAAATCAATATCCGAATATTAGTATACAACAATTTATGGATATTTACCATGAAGATATTATTTGGAATAAAAAGAAAAAGAAGGATGTAAAAAAATATAATCTAAAAGTTAGAAGTAAATCTTTCTATCAGCATTTATTTAAAACTCAGAAATGGAAATCGCCAGTTAAGCATAAATCATTTAAACATAATGAAAATCCACATTCGTTAAGAGAACCTTCGCATCAAATGGGTATGTTAGTTATGACTGATGGTACTCCTCATGATTGGTTTGGTAATGGAACAAAATGGTCGCTTCATATGACTTTAGATGATGCAACAGGTAAAATACTTTCTGGTTGGTTCACTCCTAATGAATCACAAATTGGGTATTGTTATGCTTTTAAATTAATGTTTGAAAAATATGGACTACCAGAAGTACTATATGCCGATAGAACTACGATTTTATGGGATTCTAAAGAAAAACAAAGAACCCAAGTAGCTCGTATGCTTGATGAACTTGGTATCGAATTAATATTTGCTAATACACCTCAAGCAAAAGGTAAAATTGAAAGAATGAATGAAACTATTCAAAACAGATTATTAAATGATATTAGAAGATATAATATCAAAACATACACTGAACTTAATAAATGGTTTAATGATTATTATATTAATTATATAAATAAAAAATACGCTTATGAAGCTAAAGAAAAAGAATCAGCATTTGTTCCTCTTGATAAAACTGATTTAACAAAAATTATGTGTATAAAAAAAGAAAGAACTGTTCTAAATGGAAATATGATTTCAATTGATAATGAATACTATATTCCTATTCATCCTACAAAAGAAAATTATACTTTTTATAAAGGTACTAAAGTTGAAGTATGGAAAGATATATTTGATGGTACAGTTAGAATATACAAAAATAATAAAATTTATAATACTAAAAAAGTTCCTGGTCAAAGAATAAATCTAACTAAAAAAGAGCAAAAAAGAATTGATGATCAAAAGCAATTAGAAATACTCTTGAAAGAAAGAGATGAAAGATTAAAAGCAAGGACTAACAAAGTTAGTTCATCTTGATCCTTGCTTTTAAGATTCATCCCAATAATTGTTCATATAAAAAATTCAACACATTTTTTGTTGAATTTTTTGTTTAACTATAAAATTTTAAAATTTTTTTCTAATGGTAACATTTTAAAAAAATCTTAACATATTTTTTTATATTTTCATATAATAATGTAAAGGAGAATAATTATGTATCCAAATTATTTAATGAATCCCTATACCTATCAAGCACCAACTAATATATTTAGTAAGCTATTAGGTGGAAAATTAATAAATAAAGTATCTTTATCCAATATTTTAAATGGAGCTAGTAAAACACTAAATGTAGTAAATCAAACCATTCCATTAGTAAATCAAGTAAAGCCAATGATAAGTAATGCTAAAACCATGTTTCAAGTTTTAAAAGAATTTAATAAAAATGATAAAACAATAAAAAATACAAATACTGAAACAAAACAAGAAATAATAAAAGAAGAAACAATTATAGAAAACACTAATAATCCTACTTTCTTTATATAAAAAGAACTAAAGTATTTTAGAAATAACCTTTAGTTCTCTTTTTAATTGTAATCTCTTAGTAAAATATTTTTTAGGTAAAACACTAAGTAATCTTTCCTTAGTAGTTTTTTCTTTAGTTAAATACTCTATTAAAAGTTTATCTTTATTTTTAATTAAAATAGGTCCATATAAATAATCTTTATATTTGTATCTAATCTTTCCTCTTTTAAATCGAATAACTGGATAAATTATATTATTATCTTTTACTAATAACTCATTATCAATATAAAAACCAAGTTTAACAATCTCACGTCTTACAAAATAAGTATCAGAGTTAGGCGAAAGAATAATAGTATCAACATTTTTATAAGTACTTTTATTATACTTTAAAATACCAATCATATTAAGTCCACCCATTCCAGATATAATAATAGTATCTATATCAGGATCAATTGTTTCAATACCAGAACCAAGTCTAGTAATAATATTAGGACAATCATATTTTTTAATATTTTCTATAGCTCCCTTTAAAGGACCTTCTTTTATATCACTAGCTATAACCTTTTTAGGACTTTTATATTTATCTATATAAATACTAAGAAATGCATGATCACATCCAACATCAATAACACTTCTATTATCATCTACTAAGCTAGCAACACTATTTAATCTATTATTAAGTTTAATCATATTTATTAAAAAAGATTTCTTAGTTAGTTAAGAAATCTTTTAATTTTCTACTTCTAGATGGATGTCTTAATTTTCTTAAAGCCTTAGCTTCAATTTGACGAATTCTTTCACGAGTAACTCCAAAAATTTGTCCAACTTCTTCCAAAGTTCTACATTGTCCATCATCAAGTCCAAATCTAAGTCTTAATACTCGCTCTTCCCTATCAGTTAAAGTTAAAAGTACATTACCTAATTCTTCTTTTAACATTTCAGCTGTAGCATATTCTTCTGGAGACATAGTTCTTTCATCTTTTATAAAATCACCTAAATGTGAATCATCTTCTTCTCCAATAGGAGTTTCAAGAGATACTGGATCTTGGCTAATCTTATAAACTTCACGAACCTTTTCGACACTAATACCTAATTTCTTAGCTATTTCTTCATCAGTAGGTTCTCTATTTAACTCTTGAGTTAATTGTCTTTGAACTCTAGCTAATTTATTAATAGTTTCAACCATATGTACTGGAACTCTTATAGTTCTAGCTTGATCAGCTATAGCACGAGTTATAGCTTGACGTATCCACCAAGTAGCATAAGTTGAAAATTTAAATCCTTTACTTGGATCATACTTTTCAACAGCCTTCATAAGACCAATATTACCTTCTTGAATTAAATCTAAGAAAAGCATTCCACGTCCAACATATCTTTTAGCTATAGAAACAACTAAACGTAAGTTAGATTCAGCTAACATTTGTTTAGCATATTCATCACCTTGTTCTGCACGTAAAGCATATTCATACTCTTCATCAGATGTAAGTAAGTTAATACGTCCAATTTCTTTTAAATACATTCTAACTGGATCATTAATCTTAACGTCTTTAGTTAAAGTTAAATCTTCAATATCTTTAAAATCATCATCAGAATCATCATTAATTTCTTCTTGTCCTGAAACTATATCAATATTATTATCTACTAAAAAATTATATAAATCATCAAGTGAATCACTATCTACATCAAGTCCCTTTAATTCTTCAGCTAATTCTTCATAAGTAATATGTCCATTCTTTTTACCCAATTCTAATAAACTTAGTTTTCTTTCATCAAATGTTTTAATTTCTTTAGTCATTATTTCTCAACTCCCATTTTTACTAGTTCTTCTTTTAATTTAGAATACTTAAGTCCAATTTCTGCTTTTTTCATAACATCATTCTCATCTTTTAACTTTTTATCCAATTTAACCATTTCATTTTTAATAAAACCTTCTCTTAAAGTCCTAATATAATCAAGAAGTACTTTATCACTAACCTCATTAGGTAAATCCAAATCAAGTATTTCTTTATAGAAATTAAGTAATTTTTCTTTATCAGACAAATAAGTATAAAAATCTGCTGGTGTTATAGAACCATATTTTTGATAATAATAAGAAATCTCACTAGCTAAAAATCTCTCATCCTCAAGTGGAAAATTAATTTTTCCCTCATCATAATAGTCTAAACATTTCTTATTAGTTATCATGTAATACAAAAGTGCAGAAGAAGCAAGGTAAAATTTATCCTTTTTAATAACTGGTTTTATAACCTCATTTACTATCTTTTCTGTATGTAAATCTTCTTTATTCTCTCTTAAGGAAAACAACCTTTTTTCGAGGGTATTATAACTTAAATCGAACTCTTTTGCAAGTTTTTTTAGAATAAATTCTCTATGAATTTCATCTTCTATCTTACTTGTCTCTTCTAATACCTTATTTATATACTCTGTTTTTTCTTTATCACTACTTAAATCTATATTCTTTTTTAAACTTTTTATTCTATAATCA
>CAVIUL010000104.1:0-5921 GCA_963645885.1 bacterium
GTATTAGTACTATTTATTATAACTGAATAAGAGCTCATATTTTCAACTATTTCAAATGAATCAATATCTTTATAGTCAAATACAACAAAGTCATCATTATTCTTATTTCTTACCTCTAAAAGTCCATCATTATTTATAAAGAATTCATATATATAATTAGCTTCAATTTTATCATCTTCTCCAACATATATATCCCTAGTATGATTAATAGTATAAGAATCATAATATGGATAATGTGTCTCTATATCATTATATTTAATAGTCTTAGAATTAAATTCATAACATACTTGATAATCTTCATAACCCTCTATAAATACTTGAATTGGTAATAACAACAGAACAAATAAAGCTATCATAGTACAAACAAATCTCTTATCATTCTTATCTATAACTTTACTACCATCTTTTAAATTAGTTCTCTTAAGTACAAGTAAAGCACCTACAAAATTAATACCTGATAATAGTAATGTTGATATAGAATTATAAATAATAATACCAGTAGTTGGTGTATTAAATGTGCAATCTTTTATTAAGTTCATATCTCCAAGCATTAAACAAAAATCATAAACACCATGTAAGAATATAACAGCCCATATATTTTTAGTTTTATAATATATACTTCCTAGTAAAAGACCAGCTGATGTTGCTTGAATAATTTGCATTATAGTTGTAAGCAAATCTTGACCAGCCATTAAATTAGTTAAATGAATTAATCCAAATATTAAAGATGAAAATGATATAGAAAGTATAATATGTTTTTTAGTGTCTCCATATCTTTCAATAAATTCATTTTGAAGCCATCCCCTACATAAGAATTCTTCAGCTATACCAATAAATATTGTTAAAAATAATAAATTTATAAAATTTCCAAGATTAAATCCATCAAGAGAAGATAAACTTCCAAGTAAAGATATACCAGCTATTATAAGCATTGGAAATCCTAAAGTAACTGATTTAAAGAACTTTTGTTTTTTATCAGTGAATACATATGAATTTTTAAATAATAACATAACAACAAGTACAAGTAATGCATATATAACTTCTAATAAAAGTTCAGTACCATATTTATAATAAGAAATGTTATTTGATATAAATGATGGTAACACTGTAATAAGACCATCAATTAATATAAATACAATTAACATTTCTATAAAATACAAAAATATATTCTTTTTATTCTTTTTCATAACTCACCTATTTATCTTTCTCATCTTCGCTTAACATTCTAAGAATTTTATTTTGATTAGATTGTATCTTAGTCATTTGATCATGCAATTCTTCAAGAATTAATTCACTTTTTAAATCAGTTTTATAGTCATTTTTACCTCTCAAAGTATCTTTTTTAGCAGCTCTATTTTGACTCATCATAATTATTGGAGCTTGTAAAGCAGCTACACATGATAAGAATAAATTAAGTAATATAAATGGATATGGATCAAAAGCATCTTCTTCACTAAGTATTATAAGATTTATTCCCATCCATAATATTAAAAATAATATAAACCCAATTATAAATCCCCAGCTACCAGCTTTTTCAGTAATTTTATCAGCCAGTTTATCTTTCCATGTTTCATTTTCTTCAGCTTGTTTATCTACATCTATCGCAATTGGCTCATTAAATAAAATTTCCATTAATTGATTTTCATCTTCATTTTCTAACTCTTTATTTTTAAGTAACATTTTTACTATTTCTTTTTTAGTTCTAACTTGTCCCATATTTATCTACCTCTACTATAAATAATAATATAACAAATACTTTTCAAAGTAAAGAACAAGTCCCACATTTATTTTAGAGCAATAAAAAAGTCCGCATACACGGACATTAATTACCAATGGTGGAGAATGTGGGACTTGAACCCGCGACCCCCTGCGTGCAAGGCAGATGCTCTAGCCAACTGAGCTAATTCCCCATTAGGTAGGCACTTGATAACAATCAAGCGAATTAATATTATCATATAAATTATGAATAAGTCAAGTACTATTTTACTATTTTATTAAAATATTCATAATTTCTAATGCCAATTTAACATTATCATGCCTTATTATGTTATTTTCTATCTTAATTAAAGGCTTATTTATATGTTCAATTTTAATATTTTTAGAATCTACAACTACTAAATCCTTTTGTTCTTGTGTCTCATAAATCTTAACTATCTCAGGATCTATTTCTTCGCTATTGGTAATTAAAGTATCTACTTTTCTCTTACCTAAATACTTATTTAATAGTTTAACATGATCACTTGCTTTAAAGTTATCAGTTTCACCTGGTTGAGTCACAACATTACAAACATAAATTATTTTAGCATTAGAGTTATCTATTGCTTTAACTACATCTTTGCATAATAAATTAGGAATAATACTAGTATACAAACTACCCATACTAAGTATTATCGCATCAGCATCTTTAATCTTATCAAGTACTTCAACATTTGCTTTAGCTTTCTCTTTATAAAATACTTTCTTAATCTTCTTCGGACTTAAAGTTATATGATGTTCTCCTTCAATAACTTCTCCATCTTCCATTTCACCCATTAAAGTTACACATTCATCAGTTAATGGAAGTACTTCACCCTTCATATTAAGAATTTCACTAATAAGTTTAATTCCTGAAGATAAATTACCTCCAATATCAGTTAAAGCAGCAAGTATCAAATTACCAACAGTATGACCATCAAAATCACCTTTAGAACAGAATCTATAATTTACAAGTCTCTCAACTATATCTTCAGTTTCTGCTAAAGCAATTAAAACTCTTCTAATATCTCCTACTGCAGGTATATTAAATTCTTCTCTTATTTTTCCAGTACTCTTCCCATCATCGCAAACACTAACAACAGCAGTAATATCAAATGGAAATTGTTTAAGACCTTTTAGCAAAACAGATTGCCCTGTTCCACCACCCAAAACCACTAATTTTTTGTTCATATTTTTTCCCTCTGTTAATTTATTTTATTATATCATTCTTCTTTTTATTCTTTTTGGCAAGCTTATAAAATTCATCAATTTTCTTAGCATACTCTTTATATAATCCTTTTTCCCTTAAGTCACTTAAATAATCATGTACTTCTTCTAACCTAATAGTACCTAAGAAAAATTCTTGATATCCATCTCCTTCATATACTATTGTACCATACTTTTTATCAATCAAAAAACCAGGTCTAGATTTATACCCATAGTTTACACTATAAGTCCTCTTAGTTAATACTTCTTTCGCATGAGTTTCAGGAAAATAAGAACCAATAGATTTCTTACTTGATAACTCAAAAAATAATTTAACTTCACTACCATCAGATAAATAAATTTTATTCATTTTAGATATAGGTTTATAAGAATCTAAACCCACAAAATACATTTTATCTATAGGTACACATAAATATTCTTTATTCACTTTTTACTCCTTTTTATTTATCAACAAAATATGCATAATATTCTTCAAAACAAATATTTTCCGACTTAATAATATTAGATGCTTCACTACCAACATATCTAAGTCTCCAAGTAGAACTTTCAAAACCAGTTATACTACTTTTACCATCGGGAAATCTAAATATAAATCCAAATCTATAAGCATTATCATAAAGCCATTTATATTCAGGACTTTCTTTAGGCTTATCATATGACTTATATAATGGAACTATATTAAATGAAAGGCCTGTTTGATATTCAGAGTGTCCAGCTCTAGCCGCAACCCTATCAGCTTCACTATAACCATATGCATTCTTATATTTTTCAAATATCTTTTCTTGATCAGAATATGATCTATATCCATCAGATAATACAAAAGTGTATCCTTCTTCGCTAGCCGCTTCAATCAAAGCAATAATATTATCCATAATACTTTCACTAATTTTAACACCACTATAAGCATACGCAGATGAAACATCAATAATATCGTCAGGTTCATAATCTTTGCTTAAACCATAAAGTCTATTAACAAGCATTAATTCACCCTTAGATACATCAGTCTCTTTAGTATTATCAAACCAATCAATATTAGCTTCAGTATTAATAATAGTAACTATATTTTTATAACTTTCAAGTTTATTTTCTTTTTTATAATCTAAATATTTAGATAAGTTTTTATATATAAAGTATTTTTCATCCATAAACTTAACTATATTTTTATCATATTTTAATTCTAAAAGCCTATCTATCTCACTATCACTTAATTTACTTTTAATAGTTGTTATTTCATCTTCTTTGTATCCAACTAAACCAAGCTTATACTCATAAGTTTGCTTATATTTATAATTACTTATTAGTTTATATGAGCCAAATATAATCGCACTTAATACAACCATAAATATAAAAAATCTATAATAGTTAAATCTTCTAACAACCATTTTCTACTTTCCTCCATTATAATTATACTAAATTTAAGAGCATTTTTATAGACCCTAGTCATAAATAGACAAAATATTACAAATAAAAAAGCAATCATTAAGATTGCTTCAATCTACTTTTTAATTTCAAATGTAGTTCCTTCACGAGTATCTTTAAGTATAATACCCATTTCTAATAATTCATTACGTATTTGATCTGCTAGTTCATAATTCTTATTCTTTTTAGCTTCATTTCTCTCTTCTATTTTAGAATTAATAAATTCAGTATCTACTTCACTAGTATTATTAGCTTCAGTAGTAAGTTCAAGTCCTAAAACTTTATCAAAGTCTTTAATTAATTCATATTTAGTTAAATCATTAGTTTCAGCTTTTAATACATCATATATTACACTAATCGCATTCGCAGTATTAATATCATCTTCTAAGAATGAAACAAATTTATTTTTATATTCATTAAATACTGAAGTTTCAATTTCCCCATCTTTAGATAAACTTAATACCTTATTTTTAAGCTTTTTATAAGCATTTTCTGCTCCATCTAATGAACTATAACTAAATGTTAATTGTTTTCTATAATGGCTTTGTAAACATAAGAAACGATAACTAAGTGGATCATAACCATTTTCAATTAATGTGTCTACTGTTAGAGTCTTACCTTTACTCTTACTCATCTTTCCACTTTCATCATTTAAATGTTCAACATGGAACCAATACTTACACCAAGGATGACCCAAGAAACTTTCAGATTGAGCTATTTCATTAGTATGATGAGGGAATATATTATCAACTCCACCACAGTGAATATCTAACTTTTCTCCTAAGTATTTAATACTAATACCAGTACATTCAATATGCCAACCTGGATATCCAAGTCCAAATGGACTTTCCCATTTTAAATCTTGACTATCAAATTTAGACTTAGTAAACCAAAGAACAAAATCAGCTTTATTTCTCTTATTATTATCAACTTCAACAGTATCTCTTACTCCATCCATTAATTCTTCTTCATTATGATTAGTTAAAACATAATATTGTTTTAATTTACTAGTATCAAAATATATATTTCCACCTGCTTCATAAGCATATCCTGTATCTAACAATTTTTGAATTATTTTTATATATTCATCAATATTCTCTGTAGCTGGACTAACTATCTCGGGTTTAATAATATTAAGTTTTTTAAAATCCTCAAAGAATATATCAGTATAATATTTAGCTATTTCTAATACTGTTTTATGTTCTTTTTGAGCAGCAGTAACCATTTTATCATTACCAGTATCAGAATCACTAGATAAATGACCTACATCTGTAATATTCATACATCGTTTAACATCATACCCTAAATATCTTAATGTACGTTCTAAGATATCTTCCATTATATAAGTTCTTAAGTTACCAATATGTGCAAAATGATAGACAGTAGGTCCACATGTATACATATTAACAACTTTACCATTCCAAGGAATAAATTCCTCTTCACTATGACTTAAAGTATTATAAATCTTTAATGACATATGTTATTACACCTCTTTCTTTAAAATAAATTCTATCACATTTTATGCTTTATTAAAAGAAAAA
>CAVIUL010000105.1:0-5885 GCA_963645885.1 bacterium
TAAAAATGATCTAAAGAATATATACACATTTGGTATATAAGGAATAATATAAGCATATAAAACCGTAACGAGTCTATAAACTATTATTCCATTTTTACCATATCTAGTTGAAACATAATTATAAAGTAAATTACAAGATATTGAAGCAAACAATATAAATCCAAGTATTACTAAAAAGTCATCTAATTTATTTGCATCATACACTTCTGAATAAATTATCAAGTCAATCATTACTATTGATATAAATGCCATTATTCTAGAAAGTTTGTCTTTTTGACCTAGAAATATTTCTCTCATAACTTCAGTTGAATATATTGTTATCGTAAGTGGTAAGATAAAATATATTATTGCTGAAAATGAAAATGGAACTGAAGATTTATAAAATCCAAAGTGTACTCCTAAAAGATAAAATACTACTAAATATATAATCGCAAAGATAAACATAAGTATAGTTACTTCATCTTTCATATAAGATAATATATTTCTTTTCTTTATTACTTTCTTAATAATAAACATATATACTAGTAAGAACAGTGACAAATATATAGTTTTATATATGTTTGACACAAAGAGAGTAAAGAATAAAAATATTAATAATATAAATTCTAAAACATAAATTTTAAGTTTATCTATATTCATAATGTCCCTTTCTTTACCTACTTTGTATCTATAATTTATGCAGCTTTTGGCGTAGCAGTAAAGCTTACTTTAAAGTTACCTGTAATTTCTTCTACTGGTGCTTTAACTAATTTTACAGTTACAGTTAAAGTCTTAGTTCCATTAGGTGCAATAGCATTTGTATCTGCTAAAGCAGCAGTAACTTCATAATATCCAGTTGCATCATCTTGTGTATATGTTACAGTTGGATTTGATAAACTTGCATTAAGACCAGCTTGGCTTTGATTTGTTATAGTGTATGTAGCAGTAGCAGTATCACCAACTGAACTTAATGTTTCAACATGTAATGTTGCTTCTTTGCCAGTACCTACAGTAGCGGTATTACCTGTTCCTTCGATAGAAGCATCAGTAAATACTACTTTAAAGTTATCATCATTTGGGCTAACTTTAACATCACCATTAACAGATAAATCAACATTAGAGATTGCATAACCAACACCTAAAATTAAAACTGCAACAATTAAAGCAAGTGTAACAAAAGATTTTTTCTTTTTCACTTCTTTCACCTCCTAAAAAAAATAGATATAAAACCAAAACACCGCATACCATATTTTAATTTTATATCTAAATTTTACAACTTTAGCAAATAAATTTCAACCCACCTTTTCGGGTAGGTACTACCCTATTTAATTATTAAGAACATTTGATAACTCATTTTTAGAACTAACACCGACTTTTTTAAATATTTGTTTCTTATGAAATTTAACCGTATTTTCGCTGATTTTCATAGAAGCAGCAATTTGTCTTACTGTATAATTATTAACAATATAATTACACACTTCCATTTCTTTAAGAGTTAAATTATATTTATCAAATTTTCTTTTATTTAAATTATCAATTAATGCTTTAGTAGCATCTTCGGTCCACTTATCATTAAAGAAAGTAGTAATTAACAAAGGAGAAATAATTAGTAAGGATATAATTATAAAAACAGAAATAGTTAAAATAATCAAAATTATTTTTTCATTACCACTACTATATATATAATTGCCCAAAAGCGTACCAAATCCACAACCAATTAAACCAATAATTAAAATATTATATCGAATGTATGAAAAATCCCAATATTTCTTACTTATAACTCCAAGCATATAATACGTAGAATTAATTCCCATCATAACTCCTATACCAAGAACAAAAGCAAATAGATTTTTTATAAATTCAGAACTTGGCCACATATATAAAAATGATGCTAATATAAATAAACTAAAAGTAGTATTCCATACTAAACTATTACATCTTTTTACATAGTTAAATAAAAGAAACATTATAACGCAACCTACTAACGCACCCAAATAATAATATATTTCTAAATTAAATGGATACATATCATTAGCAAGCAATAAAAGTCCTCTACCTACCCCTCTTTCAAATACTAAAAATATACAATTTAATATAAGTGATATATATAACACTTTAGATATTTTAGGTGCAGTTCTAGAGTATTCTTTTTCTTCTAATATATAGTCATTATCATTAGTCTTAATAATTGATATTGTTGAAATAATTAATGAAACAACAAGAACTAAAAAATTATTACTAAAGTTTATTAGCTTTATATCTTGAAGTATAACAATTAATATTAATAAGAAATTACTAAATACTAAAGAGTAAAATTTTTCTGTATTGTTCATTATATATATAAACATTTGTAACAGTCCTATAAAAGTAAGTCCAATAAACAATGGGAAAATATATAAAGTGTATTTAAAAAAATTAATATATGTAGATAAATAAAACATAATCAAAAGTAATGTGCTACCAACGCCACCAACAAAATAATATCTTTTAAATTTTTTTGGATGAACTATAAATATAATTATTGCAATAAAAATCAAAAGTAATGAATAAACTATAAATAATTGATTTTTAGAAAATAACAAACTATTATCAAAATCATCTACCCACCAAGTAAAAAATAAAACCATCCATGTATAGAAAAATATCCAACATAACATATAAGGTATAATCTTTTTCTAATATTTTTAATATAAGTAACTTTCGAATTTAACATACAATCGCCTAATTAAGAATAATCGATAACTACAAAAAATGCAAATAAAAAGTACTTAGATTTTCTCTAAGTACCATTTTAATCTATATTAATTATCTCATATTCACGATTTCCAAGTCCAAGTTCACTTGCTCTTTCAACTGTATGAATAGCATGTTTTTCTTTCATTCTATTAACAAGTGATTCTTTGCCTGGATCATTTGAATTAACAATTGTATCATAACAACATTGATCGATAGCTACTGGATCAATACTAGCAAATATTCCTATATCATTCATTTCGGGTTCTGCTGGATTTGAATCACAATCACAGTCTATAGATATTTTATTAGCTACATTAATATATGCCATATTTTCTGGTTTAAAGAATTCAACTACCGCTTTATCAGCTTCAGCCATGCTCTCCAAGAAACCATCTTGATCTTCAAGCATATTCCACATTTCTTTTGTATCTGTAGTTCTACCAACTGAATGAATCCAAGCTTTACCATTACTTGAAGCTACTCCAATACTCATATTCTTAAGTGCTCCACCAAATCCACCCATCGCATGACCTTTAAAGTGAGATAACATTAGCATAGAATCATAATTCTTAATATGACTTCCAACTATATTCTTATTTTGTAAATGTTCTCCTCCATTAACAGGAATTTCTATTTCTCCTTCTTCATCCATAATATCACAAGGAGCTATATCCATAAATCCATGAGCTTTAATTGTATTCCAGTGATCACTAGAACTCATTCTCTTACCAGGATATGCTGTGTTACACTCAACAATTGTTCCATTAAGTTTTTGAACTAATCCTTTAATTAAATTAGGATCTAAATAATTATGTCCACCTAATTCTCCAGTTGATATCTTTACTGCAACTCTACCTTTTAATTCATGATTTAAAGCATCAAATACTTTTATAAGTCCTTTTTCACTAATATCTTTAGTAAAATATACTTTTGATTTTTCCATATTTATTTCCTTCTAATTTATTATACTATTAATTAATAGTATCAGTAAACGTTTTAATATCAGAACTTGATGCACCAGAACTAAATCTATATCCTTCTTGCCAATTTCCACCTTTAGCTTCACTTTCTAAAAGTTTTCCACTTTGACCTAAACCACTTGATGCTGAAGTACAAAATGGTATAACAGTTTTATTAGTAAAATCATTATTTTTAACAAAAGTATCTACTGGCCAAGCAGCTATACCCCACCATATAGGATATCCAATTAACACAGTATCGTAATTATCAAAGTTTTCAACTGTTGTAGTTTTAAGTTCTACATTTCTTAAAGATTCATCATTATGTTCTCTTGAAACCCTTGAATTACTATTAGACCAATTTAAATCTTCACTAGTATACTCATCATTAGGTTCAATCTTAAATAGATCAGCATTCAAATTATTTGCCATTTCTTTAGCTACTCTTTCGGTTGAACCAGTTGCTGAGTAATAAACTACAAGAACTTTTTTATCGCTAGTAGTATTATCACTTCTATTATTATCATTTTTATTATCATTAACTACATCATCATTATTATCATTTATATTTGTATTATTACTATTTTTATTTTGTTTATTTTTATCACTAAAGTAATAATAACCACCTATACAAGCACCAATTACTAATACAGCTACAACTATTCCAATTATAACTTTTTTCATATATTCCTCCTACCAATTTTTATTATCTTTACGACAATCTTCATTAGTTCTTCTTTCCTTAACTATATTATCAAACCATTCTACCATTTTAGGATCTTGATGATTAAAGAATAAACTATCTGTTGTATCTAACTTTCCTATTTCTTCCATATCTTCTTTTGATAATTCAAAATCAAATACATTAAAGTTTTGTTTCATTCTCTCTATATGAGTTGATTTACAAGCAATAATAACACCTCTTTGTATTAACCATCTAAGTATTACTTGAGCAGAACTCTTGTCATATTTTTTACCTATATTAACAAGTGTTTCGTTTTCAAACAAACCATTTCTTCCTTCACCAAAAGGTGCCCATGCTTCAATATGTACTCCATATTTTTCCATATTCTTTTGTGCTTCAACTTGAGCATTTATTGGATTTGTTTCTACTTGATTTACAGCTGGAACAACTTTTCTTCCAAATAAGCAAATATCACTTAGTCTATCTGGATAGAAATTTGATACACCTATTGCTCTTATTTTACCTTCATGATATAAATCTTCTAAAGCTCTATAAGCTCCATAATAATCACTAAATGGTTGATGAAGTAATACTAAATCAATATAATCAGTTTTTAATTTTTTTAAAGATTCTTCCACTGATTTTTTACAATTATCATATCCGTAATTATCAATCCATACTTTTGTTGTTATAAACAATTCATTTCTAGGTACTCCACATTCAGAAATAGCTTCACCTACTTCTGCTTCATTAAAATAACTTTGAGCAGTATCGATACTTCTAAAACCAACTTTTATAGCATCTAATACACATCTTTTAGTATCTTCTTTAGGAATTTGATAAACTCCAAATCCTAAAATTGGCATCTCTACACCATTATTAAGTTTTACATATTCCATAATATCACCCTTTCATATTTGACAATCTTGTCAATTAACAATATAATTATAAATGTCGTGTGTAACACCCAGTCAATACTATTTTTAAAAATTTATTTTTTTATTGACCGGGCCTAACACCTATGTACTAAAATAACATATAAGAGGTGAAAAATATGTCTAATAATGAAACACTTTATTCAATGAAAGAAACTTGTGAAAAAACAGGACTAACATATGATGCATTAAAATTTTACTGTAACGAAGGATTAATTCCTAATGTTAAAAGAAATAAAAGTAACTATCGTGTATTTGATGATAATGATATTAACTGGATTAAAACTTTATCTTGTTTAAAAAAATGTGATATGAGTATCATAGAAATAAAAGAATACTTAGATTTATGTTTAAAAGGAAAAAGTTCTATACCAGAAAGACAAGTAATTCTTGATTCAAAACTTGAAGAATTAGAACTTAAAAAACAAGAAGTTGAAGAAGCAATAGACTATGTTAAATGGAAACAAAATTTTTACAAAGATGTATTATCTGGTAAAACTGAATATTTTAGTTATTTAATTAACACTAAAAATGATGACAAATAAGTCATCATTTTTTTCTTATATTACCTGTCACTATATCTTTAAGATT
>CAVIUL010000106.1:0-5808 GCA_963645885.1 bacterium
ATAAATTAACTTTAGGAAAGAATACAAATGGTACTCATAAAATAATTTCATTCATAAGAGTTAGTTAATCAAAAAAAGATTGTATTTCAATATAAAGAAAACAATCTTTTTTTATTTGCAATTTTAAAGATATTTTATAGACTTTAATATTTAAAATTGATAAACTAATAATTAAGGGAAATGTAGTTGTAGTATACAAAGTTTAAACATAAAAAAATGACTGCCTAAGCAGTCGAACACATAAGTGAGCATTTAGGGCAAAGCCTTTATTTTAACTCTCTATGTCGTTCTAAATGGTATTAGAACAACTACATAATATCAAATATATGGAGGTAAGTCAATGGCGAGCAACAAAAAATATAATATAGGTTTAGATATTGGAACTACATCTGTAGGATGGGCAGTAGTAGAATTTGAAAATCAAAAGATAATGAGAAAAGGAAACAAAGCACTATGGGGTGTACGACTTTTTGAAGAAGCAACAAAAGCCGAAGGTAGAAGAAATTTTAGAAGTACAAGGCGAAGATACGATAGAAGAAGAGAAAGAATATCTTTGTTACAAAAGGAATTTGAAAATGAAATAAATAAGGTAGATCCAAATTTCTTCAAAAAAATGAAAGAATCAAAATATAATGAATTTGATGTATCAAACAAAACGATAAAAATAAGTTATGAAGAAAAAGATGAATTAAAAAAATATTTAAAAGAATGTCCAACTATATATCATTTGAGAAAAAAACTAATTAATAGTAATGAACAAATAGATATTAGATTAGTATATTTAGCTATACATCATATAATTAAGTATAGAGGAAACTTCTTATACAATTCAAAAGGCTTTAATGTAAATAATTTAAATATTGAAGAAAAATTAAAAGAAGCATTTGATACATATTTCAATCATATCAATAATGAATACGAAGAATATTACGATATTTTAGATATCAAAAAATTAAGTGATGCATTAATGCAACAATCTAAAAAAGATGCAAAAGAAGATATCAAAAACGTATTAAATGATGCAGGAATATTTGACAGCAAATTTATAAATGAATTTATTAAAATGATGTTAGGAAATAAATTTAAAATCAATAATTTATTAGCACTAGAAGACATAGACACAAAACTAGAGATAAATTTTGATGGAACTGATTTAGAAGATAAATATGATGAAATACAATCAATAATAGGAGAAAAAATTGAAATATTAGAAATAATGAAAGAATTATATGACACATTATTTTTAAAGAAATTATTTAAAGGTTCAAACGAAACAAATATTTCCTCATTAATGGTAAGAAAATATAATGATCATAAAGATGATTTAAATTTCTTAAAGCAAATATTAAAAAGTAATAAAGAAATATATAAAGAATTCTTTAAAAAAGATTGCGTATATGCAAAATATATATCTAACAAAATCACTTATGATGAATTCATTAAAAAAATTGATGATACAATATCTAATATCGAAATCACAAACTATAATTTATCAAATGAATATATAACTAAAATTAAACCAAAAATAGAAAATGGAACTTTCATGCCAAGAATAACATCTACAGAAAATGGAAAGTATCCATATCAATTAAATGAAGATGAATTAATAAAAATAATTGTAAACCAAGGAAAATACTATCCATTTTTATTAAATAAAATAGAAGATAATACCTATAGACTTGTAAAATTATTAGAGTTTAGAATACCATATTTTGTAGGACCACTAGTAAGCAGTGAACAAAGTAAATTTGCATGGATGGAAAGAAATATTCAGAATGAAAAAATAACCCCATATAACTTTGATAAAATCGTAAATAAAGAATTAACTGCTGAAAAATTCATAAAAAGAATGATAGCACATTGTACATATCTTTTAAATGAACCAGCATTGCCAAATAATTCAATAAGTTATAATAACTTTAAAGTACTAAATGAATTGAAACAAATAAGAATAAATGGAGAGCTATTAGAAATCAATTTGCAACATAAAATAATAGAAGAATTGTTTAAAAAAACAACTGGAACTATAACAGAAAAGAAACTTAAAGATTATTTATTAAGTAATAATGAATATCCAATGCACGGAAGCGAATTAAACATAACAGGATATTCAGCAGATGGAGCATTCGCAAATAATATGCAATCATATATTGATTTCTTTGGTGAAAATGGAATATTCAAAGACACAAAGTATAATGAAGAAGATGCAGAAAACATAATTGAATGGATAACAATATTCGATGATAAAGATATTTTAGAACAAAAAGTTAGAAATAATTATCCTGAATTAAACGATACTAAAATAAAAACAATATTAAATAAAAAATATAAAGGTTGGGGAAGATTATCTTTAAAATTATTAAATACAAAATATTACACAGAGCAATCATCAAACACAAAGAAATCAATATTAGATTTAATGTATGAAGAAAAAGAAAATTTTATGCAAATACTAAATAATGAAAAATATGGTTTTGATAAAATGATTAACGAACTTAACAATCAAGAAAATAATGTAGAAAAATTAAGTTATAAAGTTGTAGAACCATTAGCTACTTCACCAGCAAATAAAAGAGGAATTTATCAAGCATTAAAAATAGTTGAGGAATTAGTTAACTACATAGGATATGAACCAGAAAATATAATTATCGAAATGGCTAGAAGTGATGAGAAAAAAGTAAGAAAAGATAACAAGAAAAAATATTTAGAAAACTTATATAAAAAATCAAGTGAACAAATAGAAAACTATAATAAACTATTAAAAGAATTAAATGAAGAAGAAATTAATTCAGAAAAAATGTTTTTATATTTTATTCAAGAAGGTAAATGTCTATATTCAGGTAAACCGCTAAATATAGAAGATCTAAATGAATATGAAGTTGACCATATAATACCAAGAACACTTATAAAAGATGATTCTATTGATAATAAAGCATTAGTTTATAGAGAATGTAATCAAAATAAAGCAGCATCATATGTTCTACCACAAGAATACAGGAATAAAACTAATCAAGAATGGTGGAAACATTTAAGAAAAATAGGACTAATATCAGCAAAGAAATTTCATAATTTAATCAAGAAAGAGTATAGCGATGAAGATATTGAAGGCTTTATCAATAGACAGCTTGTAGAAACAAGACAAATTACGAAACATGTAGCGAATATTCTAAACAAATATTACAAAGATACAAAGGTAATATATTTAAAAGCCAAATTATCCCATGACTATAGAGACAGATATGAATTATTTAAATTTAGGGAAATTAACGATTATCATCACGCTCATGATGCATATCTTGCAGCAGTTTTAGGAGAATACAAAGAAAAATATTTAAAAAGAAATGTAAATTTCCAAGTAGTAAAAGATTTAAACTATCGTTTATTAAATAATGGAAATAAAGAAAAATTAAAATATGGTTATGTTATAAACAGTTTAGATGAACAGGCATATGACATAATAACAGAATTATCAAATAAATACATCGATTCACAAACTGGAGAAATTACTTTTGATGCTGAAAAATTCAACAAGAAAATCGAATATACACTATATAGAAATGACATAATAATAAGCAGAAAAACTGAAATAAGAACAGGAAAATTATTTAAAGAAACAATATGGAAAAAAGGTAAAGGAAAAATTCAAATAAAGAAAAATATGTCAACTGAATTATATGGTGTGTATTTAAACGTTGAAACATCATATTTAACTTTAATAAGTTCAAATAATAAATTAAAAATTATAGGAATACCTATGAATATTGCAAGTGACAAAATAAAGTCCAACGATAAATTAAATAAATTTATTGAAGAACACATAAATAATAAAGAATATAAAGTAATTAAATCAAAAATACCATTTGATACACTTTTAATTATTAAAGATCATCCTATATATATAAAAGGATATGGTGTGCAAAACAAAAATTGTGAAGTATCAAATGCATTACAATTAAAATTTAAGAAAGAACAAATGTTAAAATGGAAATATTCATTCCATAGATTATTAAATGAGTTCTTTACCTGTAGTATCAACATGTTTAGTTTTAGTTCTATGTCGTTCTAAATGGTATTAAAACGATAGTAAAAGAATTAAAAGAAAATTTAAAGTTTTAGTTCTATGTCGTTCTAAATGGTATTAAAACTTTTAATTTTAACTTAAGTGGAATTGGTTTGTTTTAGTTCTATGTCGTTCTAAATGGTATTAAAACTTTTATATATTTTTGTAAAGATAAAAAGATGTTTTAGTTCTATGTCGTTCTAAATGGTATTAAAACAAGAAACTAAAGACCCAGAACAGGATAATTGTTTTAGTTCTATGTCGTTCTAAATGGTATTAAAACCGTTGGTATATATGTTTGCTTTGACTTAATGTTTTAGTTCTATGTCGTTCTAAATGGTATTAAAACTACTGAAGATGTCTATTCAGTTAGTGCTAAGTTTTAGTTCTATGTCGTTCTAAATGGTATTAAAACTTTTAAAGAAAAGGGTGCATTGTGTGATGTGTTTTAGTTCTATGTCGTTCTAAATGGTATTAAAACTTGAACAACAAATTTTAGATAGTATATATTGTTTTAGTTCTATGTCGTTCTAAATGGTATTAAAACTTAATGAAACTGCATTAGCTGCTTATGGTGTTTTAGTTCTATGTCATTTTAAGTATTATTAGAGAAGTTAATATTACTACCTCTCTATTAGTAGGTTTTAGCACTATGTTCATTTTTAAATTTTTTTCTTCACATACTATAAAATGATCAATAAAGAAGCTATCTCATTATACTATATTTTAGCTTCTTTATTTTTTATATAATTAATTAAAGAAAAAAAATAAAATAATCTAATTCTATCATTGACAAATAAGTGTAAAGTGTTATACAATTAATGTGTAGAGTAGAGGAGTGATTAGACAGATGAAAGAATTAAACAAGTTGTTAGGTGAAATAGGAATTTCTAAAGTTAAATTAGCTAAATATTTAGGTGTTTCTAGACAAATGATATATAACTACCTAGAATTAGATTCACTAAATAAATGGCCACAAGAAAAAAGATTATTATTATTAAAATTATTAGATATAGAAGATGGTAGCGATAAAGCTATTAAAAGTATTAAAGTTACAAGTGAATATTTAGAGAATGTAGAAGCTAGATTAAATCAAAATGTAAAAGATCCAAATAATCAAGTATTCAATTATAAGAATCTTACTAAAGAAGAACAAGAATTATTAAATGATTTAATATTCTTAATTAAAGAAAAATTCACAGAAGAAAAAACAAAAGATACATATTATACATTCTTATATTTATATCATGTACTTCAATCACTTGAAAATGTACAAGAAATTAAATATATCTTCGCATATCTTTCTAAGAAAACTGGATTTACTAATCCAAATGAATTTAAATTTAATGAAACTAAACAATTCATATTAGAAAGTATTATATTCACAGCATTTAACTTATATAATAATGGAGGAGCTTCTAGATCTAAATTAACTGAATCTCATAATAGATTCGTTCAAGAAATTGAAAACGATAAAGAAGAAAAACTTAGTAGAACTCAACAACTAAATACAGTTAAAATTCAAGCATTAAAAGAATTAGGATATACTGAGATTAATAAAGATAATGCATCAGAAGTTCTAAATAGAATGGCTGAAATAGAATCTAGAAAAGTTTGATATTAAGAGCATCCAAAAGATGCTTTTTTTAATGTAATCAGAAGAAGAGTAGAGGAGTAATATCAAAAGAAAATATAAACTTATAATTACATAATAAAAAATAACATTAATTTATAAGTGATTATAAAAC
>CAVIUL010000107.1:0-5791 GCA_963645885.1 bacterium
CCTTCCATTGAGTTTCCAATACTTTCTAATTCTTCAAGTCTTTTAACATAATTTTCTAATGAATCATTTCTTGCACCTGGTCTTGATGCACTTAAAGCATCTGCAACTGCAACTAACTCTGAAATTATATATTCAGCCTTTTTATCACCGTGATGTGATTCAATGGCATTAATAACCACCTTATCTTCACCATGTTTTTTAGCAATATCTGCTCCGATTTCAACGTGGCTTCCTTCAACTTCGAAATCAATAGCTTTTCCTATATCGTGAAGTAATCCGGCTCTTTTTGCAAGTTGTACGTTTTCACCTAATTCGCTTGCCATAAGTCCAGCTAGATGAGCAACTTCTTTGCTATGAGCTAATGCATCTTGTCCATAGCTTGTTCTAAATGCTAACTTACCAACTAGTTCTACTATTTCAGGATCAACCTTAGATATTCCTAATTCGAATAAAGCTTCTTCACCTTTTTCACGAATTATTTTTTTATAATCTTCGCAAACTTTATCATATAATTCTTCTATTCTTGCTGGATGAATTCTTCCATCTTTAATAAGAGTTTCTAATGTTACTTTTGCTATTTCTCTTCTTAATGGATCAAATGATGATAGAACAATTACTTCAGGAGTATCATCTATTATTAAATCTACACCTGTTACAGCTTCGATTGTTCTAATATTTCTACCTTCTCTTCCAATTATTCTACCTTTCATTTCATCATTAGGTAATTCTACAGTGCTTACTGTTTGCTCGCTTGTAACATCGCTTGAATATCTTTGCATACTTGAAACTATTAATTCTTTTGCTTTTCTATCAGCTTCAAGTTTTGCAGCATCTTCACGTTCTTTTAAGTAGATTGAAATTTCTTTTCCCATTTCATCTTCTACTTTTTTTAATATTGTTTCTCTTGCCTTTTCCTTTGAAAAGCCTGAGATTTTTTCTAAAAGAGCAATTTGCTCCTTTATTATACTCTCCATTTTTGCATCTTTTTCTTGAATTTCTTTTTGTTGTGCTAATAAATCTTTATCTTTTTGATCTAAGTTTTTTTCTCTTTCAGTTAATAATTCGTCACGTTTATCTAAACTTTTCTCTCTGTTATCAATTCTTTGATTTAGTTCATTAAGTTCTTTTTTCTTTTCCTTAATTTCTGCATCAGTTTGATTTTTTAACTTGTAACTTTCTTCTTTTAACTCAAGGATACCATCTCTTTTTGCTTTTTCCGCTTCCTTTTTAGCATCTTGAATTAGTTTATCAGCTTCTTTTTGTGCTGCGCTTACTTTTAATTTGTTTATGATTATCATTATGAAAGCGCCCACAAGCAATCCAACTACTACAAGCAAAATGGAGATAATTACATTGTCCATAATTTTCCTCCATTACTTTCTAGAAGTCTATTAAACCTCTATTTCTATTGTAAAATTTTTGTGTTTTAAAGTCAATAATATTTTTATAGTAAAAAAAATAGGCCTAATTATAGCCTACTTTTGTTCTTAATCTTCTATGTTTTATTTTTCTTTTTTTCTTTAGCTTTAATATTAAAATCATAAATAACACAATTGCAATTACGTAAATCTTATTTATCCATAAAAATGATATAAGACTAAATGATAATTTTTCGTTGTATATTAAATCAAATGTCTTCAAGGTTTCGTTGTTTAATTTTATTTTAACTTTTCCAAGTACTGTTCCATTTTTTGTGAAGAACGATATTTCATTTACTCCATCATATTCATATTCAAGATTTTCTTTATTAAAATCGTTTTTCAAATAATATTTATACTCTTGATTCGAATGTATATCTACACTTTTTTCTTTTGCATATTTTGTTTTCAAATTAATTATTACATCATTTTTTTCTAATATTGGTTTGTATGAATAATTACTTGAAAAATATTTATAAGTTGACACAGCATCTAAAATATGTGGTGATTTTTTACTAGAATATGCATTTAATGTGACCAATAAATAGTTAACATTATCTATTGTTGCTGTTGATGCTAAACAATTGCCCGCAAGTTTAATATAGCCTGTTTTAGCACCAGTGATATATGATATATCTTCTCCGACTTTTTGATTGTATGTTTTTAATGTACTTTTAATTTTCTTACCATTTGTTAAGGTATATTCTTTTGTTTCGAAAATTTGTTTGAATTTCTTGCTTTTTAATGAATATTTAAGTATTTCTGCCATGTCATATGCAGTACTATAATTTTCTTTACTATATAGCCCAACAACATTTTCAAAATGAGTATGTTCTAATTTCAAATCTTTAGCCTTGTTATTCATTAATTTTACAAATTCTGTATAACTTCCTGATATAGAAATTGCTAAAGCATTTACACAGTCCGCAGCGCTTGGTAATATAGCTCCATATAACAGATCATCGTATGTCACTGTATCTCCTGCTTTTAATCCAATCTTCGCAACGTCCCATTCAATATTGTTTACCATTTCTTTTGTTATTGTTACTTTCTCATCAAAATTTTCAATATTCTCTATCGCTACTATCGTTGTCATGATTTTAGTTAGGCTTGCAACTTGTGTCTCTTCATTTTCGTTTTTTTGCATTAATATTTTATTATCATTTAAATTATATAAGATATATTTGTCACTTATCAAATCTAGGTCTTCAGCAAAAACACCGCATGGTAATAATATCGTAATAAATGCAAAAATCATCCATTTTACACTATTTTTTTTGACCATATTTTTTCTTCTCTGCCATCATAAATTCTGTTATTTTCGTTTCAATTTCTATTGCACCAGCTGGATCAATGTTTGAAATGTATACATTTTCTTTGACTGTATCTATTTCTATATCACTCCAAATTAAATTTTTTGTAACTTTTAAATCATTATACATATCAGGAGTAATTGTAGTAAAAAAATAGCCCCATAATAATCTCTTTTGACCAATAAGTATTCTTTTATTTGTTAAAGCTATTACGCATGAGTTAATTATCATAAATGAACTCATATTTTTTTGAGCACAAAATGCGTAAAGTACCTCTTCCCCTGGGTTTAAGTGTCTATCTATTACAGACGCATGTGCTTTGGTACGGAATGCTACTGTTTTTGGATATTGTCTTTTAAATTTTCTAACCATTTGATATATATTCATATTAATCACCTTCCTTGATTTTACATTATTTCGAATTAAAACTCAAGTTTATCTTTCTCTATATTCTACTTATTGCCTATGTTTAAATACAACAATACATCGTTTAAAATTGTTGTTGCTCGTGAAGCTATAAAGTCATATTGCCATTTTTTTATATTGTTTAAGTAATTAAAAATAACATATGTTTTGTTCTCAGTGTAATCTATCCATATTCCTAGATAATTTTTTCTTTTCTTTATTGCAGTTTCAAATTCTTCTAGTTTACATGTGTCAAATGATTCTACGTATCCGCTTTCAAAGTAAATATCATCAAATTTATAGCTTTTCAAGCCGTTTTTCAATATTTTTTCAATTTCTTGCTCTAAATCAGTTGGAATGAAATACTTCCTAAACATTTCATTGTAATCAAATTCAAAGCCTAATTCTCTAGCAACAATTTCATCGCTTTCTTTATATCTAGAGGCTTTTCCAAATGTTGAATCATTTAAAAAAGCCATATATATTTGAAATTTCTGTTCATTTGAGAAATTATAGATTTTTTTGAATTTATTATAAATATATAGTGCTGTTGCACAAAAATCTGTTATTATTGCCGGGCTTACTTTCTTGCTATTGGGATGGTGATCTATACATCCAACTATCTTTGCATTTTTTCCTACTGATTGTAAATAATCGTTATGATCTACCAAAAAGAATGTGCAATTTTCTATTTCTTCTTTTTTTATTATTGTTGGTCTAAATTTCATACATGCATCAACCATTTTTTGATTGTATGCATCAAATTTATAATTTTCCTCTAAAACAGCATAACTAGCGTCAATTCCAAAATCATTTAATATTTCCGATAATATCTTTGATGAAACTGCCGAATCAATATCAATATTTGAATGTCCAATTACATAAATTTTACTTTCTTTTTTAAGCTTTTCTAATAAATCCTGTATTTCCATTTTTCCTCTCTATTTTATACGTTTTTTATAATGTTTTTAATTATCATATTTATCGATTCAATAACATAGTTAAAATTATTCCTATTAATTTCATCTATTATTTCTTTAGTATCATCATTTATTCTTGACAATATATCATTATTTAAATCTCTATTATCATAAACAAAAATCATTGATTTTATATTTTCTATAAAATTTGCACTCATATTTATCGTAAAATTTTCCTTGTTTCTATTTGATATTTTTTCAACAAAAGCTGAAGTGGCCTTTTTTATAACTTCAGTTTCTATCCTTCTTGTTACATAATCTTGCATTATTTTTTCATAATTTTTAAGTAATTCAATATATTTATCAATTACCTCTTCACTTGTTTCAATCATGTTATTTGTTAAATATTCATCGATACTTTTATTTATTATATTTTTATTAAATGGAATATTATATTTTTCAAAAATCTTTATCACTCTACACGATAAGCGATTTTGAAATGCAACAATTAAAAAATTGTTGTCGCGAATTATTTCGTTGCCATTTGATTTTATTTCACTCATTATACTTTTCATATATCTATGATAACACTTATGTTGCGTTTTTTTCAGGTATTTAATTAAATTTAACAATTAATTTACTTAAAGTTGAAGTGTTTTTGATTTTTTTATCTTAATAATTATTTAGGAGGTAAAGTATGAATGATAATTTTGGTTATCTTAGAAATTTATTTAATGATATAAAATCAAGGAAGTATATAGAATCGTGTTATTACGATAGCGGTGCTGCCGGTAAATTGTTTGAAAATTTAATCAACAAGCAATTAGACAATAAATGTTTTGCTGACTTTTTTGGAATAGAATTAAAGGTTTCTTCTATATATAGTGGTTATCCAATAACTCTTTTCAGCTCTTTTCCTAAAATTTATGATAAATCATTTGAAGATTCTATAAGTTATTTGATTACTAATTATGGTTATAACTATGATAATGGAATTAAAAAGCTTTCAATTAACGTTAAAAGTAATAAAATTAAATACTGTAAAAGCGGATATGGTTTTATGCTGAAAGTATCTTATAAACGGAAAAAAATTTATTTGTGTATATTTTATAAGAAAAAAATCGTATGTACAAAATTTTACTGGAGTTTTGAACAATTATACGAAATAGTTGAAAATAAGCTTGAAAATTTAGCTTATATTAGTTATGTGCAAAAGAATATAAATGGAAAAAAATATATTCATTATAGTGATATGATATTTTATAGATTTAAAAATCCATTTCTTTTAATTAAAGCAATTGAAGATGGTATAATCTCAATAAATTTTAATATTGTATTATATAATTTAGACAATATTAGATATCATGGTGTTAATTTTGTTATTTATTATAATGATTTTTCTTTTATTTATGAAAAAATCAATAAATAAAAAAACTTGCATTTGCAAGTTTTTACTTTCTAATGGTCGGGAAGACAGGATTTGAACCTGCAACCCCTTGGTCCCAAACCAAATGCTCTACCAAGTTGAGCCACTTCCCGATCTAATGGTGCGCCCAATAGGAGTCGAACCCATAACCTTTTGATCCGTAGTCAAATGCTCTATCCAATTGAGCTATGAGCGCGTTTAAATTCCCGTCGTAATCGCTTAAATACTTTGTTTATGCATTTGTTTCATTTAACAAAATGGTGGCTTCAGTTGGAATCGAACCAACGACACCAAGATTTTCAGTCTTGT
>CAVIUL010000108.1:0-5636 GCA_963645885.1 bacterium
GTTTCTTTAGTATAACTAAATTCTTCTTTTTTACTAGTATCACAAGGATTTAAAATACAATTCATATAAGGATCTTCATATGTTGATTTTTCATAAGTATCATAAGAACCAGCTCCTTGTGTTCCATAGCCTTCACAAGTTGTTTTTAAATATCCTCTTGCTTTAAAGTCATCACAATATTTTTTAGGATCGCAATAACAAGAAACAGGAAGCGTATAAGTAAAAGTTGAAAAGTTATTATCAACTCCACCAGAAGGTGCATCTACTTCATTTCTTTTTTCGTTGAAAGCAAATGTAAGCATTATTTGAGATGCATCCGCTCCATTAGAATTAATGTATTGACGAACATATCCACCTTTACTATAACCTTTTAATCCCACATTTAATGTATATTTCGTATCTTTTCTAACAGTAGAACCACCAGATACTGAACATTCTTTTCTTTGTGCTTTAATTACAAATTCACACGTTTCTTTTCCTTCACACTTAGCATCTGTTATCATTCCATTTGAAGTTTTACCGCTTTCATCTTTTAATTCAGCATAAACTTTACAACCAGAACTCTTATTTAAAATTTCATCTTTAGTACAATCTACCATCTTTTCTTGGAATGTTTCAGGTATTTCAGCAACTACAGTATAAGTAATTTCCCCTCCGTTAGTTTCAGATGTTTGAGAAAATTTAGGATCACTAGTTTCACTAGCTTCATATTTAACGAATTCATGTTCACCCTTTAAAGCATAATTAAATAATTCAATTGCTTTCATATATTTAGTAACACCATCAGAACCAGTACATAATATACCAAGCCCTGGCCCAGATGAACAAGAAACGCCTTTATAACCACTAGCAGCTTTTCTAGCAGTTAATAGATATACATTTGTATTTGATACATATTCATATTCTGCCTCTCCAGTACCAGTAATTGCTTCACCATCACTTAATGTAACAGAACCATTAGCAGCATAAGCAACCCACATTCTAAGAGCAGCAGTTATTTCAGGATAACCATACTTACCATTATCAACAAACTTAACAGAACCATCACTATAAGTCCCATCCTCTTTAACAGTTTGATATAAAATATCAGCAAAACCACAAAAATAGTGATTTTCAGTTTTACATCTAGATAAATCAAAGTCTTGACTTAAACAATATTCATTTCCTCCTGGACCAACTTTTCCTGGTTGAATACAATAAGTAATATCACCACTATCAGTACGATATTGATAAGCATATAACGGACCAGTAGTAGTTTTCCATTGTTCACTAGAACCAGTTGTAGTAGTTACCTTACGATAAGTATACCCATATTTTCTTACAGTAGTAGAAGAACCTGATGAAGAACTATAGCATCTTCCTTTGCAAGATTTATTAGTAGACTTGCAAGATCCACATTTTGATAATTTATTTGTACATTTATTTAATGTAGTAGAACATCTATATGTAATACATGACTCATCACATCCACTCTTAGTAAAATAAGTGCTACCATTTAAGGAACATACATACTTACTAAAAGTACTTTTTTTCGTACATTGACCAGCAGAAATAGATTTCCATTCACCTTTTTGTGTATATGTTTGTGCTTCACATTTGCTTTTAGAAGAAGCAGTGCCTCCACCAGCACACGTATATTTACCACCTGTTGATGAAGATTTTGTTTCTGAAAAAAATCCTACACATTTGGCTTTACCACTCTTAACATCACTACGTGCAGCACAAGCCGCTTTTGCTTTAGAAGAAGAATCCCAAATAGCACCTGACTTTAATAAAGAACCTTCTACAACATTTTTCCAAGTTTTTTTATCTAAATAATTATATTCATAATCACCAATAGTAGCGCCAGAATTACTAACAGAATTAATCTTAACACATTGACTAGCCTGAATACCATTTATACAAAATAGAAAAGAAAATACTATAAATATTTTTAAAAACTTCTTTTTCATTTAATTCACCTTCTTTTTCTTTTCTATAAATATTGTTATTCCATAAAATATTGAAATTAATATAACAGGTATAACAGCATAAAACCAGTACTTTTTAATATAGAACCATGCTTTAGCAATCCATGACATATTTTCTAGTTCTTTATTTTCTACTTGCTTAGTAACATAGCTCTTAAATTCTTCTTCACTCATATTACCAGCATCAGAATTAAATAAACACTTTTCATCTCCTGGATTATTAATACAATATTCAGTAGTCATGTATTTATTATATGGGTTAGCTTCATACGTCAATGTCTTTAACTTTTCATTAGGACAAGCACTATTTTCTCCACCATATATAGTAATAGTATATTTTTTCTTAGTATTATGTATTTTTGAACCAATAGCTATTGTGTTAAAATCTGAATCATATTTAACAGTATATTCTTTATTAGTTAAAGAATCTTTTACTTTGGCGTAAGCATTATCAATTTGTGGGTACACCAATAACAAATAATGATAATTCTTTTTATGAGTAGTCAATAATTCTCCAGACTCATCATAAATATCCATATCCTCATCTTCTACGGGTTCGATATAAGCTTCTTCAGCCCAACTATTTAGCATATCATCTTCGCAAACAGCAAAAACATTATCGCTGAAAACAAAAATGAGCATTAAACTAAATAATAGAAATTTTACTTTCTTCATAATTCACCTACTCTTCTATTCAAAATTATATCATAAATACATTTTCATTTTCAATAGATTATCACAAATAAAAAGAGAAATAATTCTCTTAAATTCCGTGTCTAATTTTTCTTAATTTAGCATTAAATGGTATAATAGTTAATACACTAACAACTATTACAATTCCTATTTGAATACCCCAATCTTGCATAAATTCGACAACATCATCTAAAAATGTTTTATCTGGATTATCAGGAGTTGGTTCTTCTGGTGTAATACCTCCATAATTTTTTACTTGCATTTCAAATAATTCATTAGTTGGTCTATAAGTTAAAAATTGAGATGAACAAATATTTAATTTATCTTTATATTCTTCACATCTATCAGAATCATAAAATGTATTATAATATGGCAAAGTTACATTAATTGTTTTTAATATTGAACCACAATTAGTTACTACAGTGTTAATAGCAAATGCAATACTAGAGCCTTCATTTATATTTGTTGCTGTTGCAATATTATCTTCATTTCCTGTATAACTATTAGAACCATTTGATAAATAAAGTCCTTCTACAACATTATAAAATGTAATTGTAAATTTACTAGTTGACTTACTATAAGATGTTTCATAATTTATATTCTCAGCCAATTTTTGATATTGAACTTGCTTTTTAGTATCACATGTTGCTGCTAATATTATATTAGGAAACATAACCATCAATAATAATACTATTATCTTTTTTCTCATATATAATCCTCTCTATTCTTTTATAAGTACAGCATGTACTACTAATCTTTTACCATTACTAGCACATGTAGATAGAGTCAATATTTTATCTCCATATTCTATCTTATCACTTGTTTTAAATGTACTTCTTCCTTTAATCAGCTTAACAAAAGAATCAAATTCCTTTTTATTTTCAAAATCAGTCCTTAAATAGTCAGTAGTATATTCAACTCTATATCCTGAAAAAATTTTAAATTTATATTGACCATTAGGCGTATCATAACTAATTATCATATTATCTTTATTCTTTCTAAAGTTAGAAGTTAATACATTTTTTAAAGTACCAAACATTGTACCATTAAGCATACTATGACCATATATAATATTATTAGAATCAAATTCATCTTTAGAGTTTCTATAATCTAAATATACCCATCCCATAGAACTTTTCTTCTTATAAATATCTCTTTTTAAATAATAACTATTATCATTATGCTGAACAATTGGATAATTAATATTAGTACCATTTACTGTTAAGAAACCAACTGTTTCATTATTTATCTTTTTTAATTTAGCAAATACTTTTTCAAATTGATATTTTGTACTTGCAGGTTTACTTGTATTATTTCCAGTATTACTAGTAGTATCTCCACCATCATCTTCATCTTCAGTATCATCATCTAATCTATCGAGTTCAAAATCATTACCATAAGTACCATTACTTATAGTAGCATTTATCTCATCTATACTCATCTTTTCAACATATTCATAAGATTTAATAATTATTAAGCTTACCAAACTAACATAAATACACAATAAAGATATAAGTTTTAAATTATTAAATGTTAGCTGTTTAAATAAATTATTAACAAGGAATGAATTTGAATAAACTATTCTAAATTCACAAGTATACTCATTCTTACATTTCTTATTTATTTCTTTTAACCAAAGGAAATTTTTAGAAATAAAATTATATTCATCATATCCCTGATGTAAAAAAACAATTATTTCTCTAGATTCGTCTTTTTTTATTAAATCCATTATTGAAGATATTAATTCTTTAGAAAAAACATATAAATGAATAGATTTAAGATTATAATTTATTCTTAAAAATTCTTTTATATCATTAATTAAATTATCATATTTTTCTCTTATTTCTATATTCTTTTTATAATATAAAGTTTCATAATCAAAAGCATCTTGCATTAACATAAATCTATCTGATACTTTTTCTTTATTATATAGAGTTACATTAACACCTTTTTTATTGAATTTATTTACAATAAACTTAGGCATATAATAACAATCTATTTCTTTTAAACTATCTACTTCTAAAAACATTTCATAATCTTGTAAACTTACTGTTGATGGAAAATCAAGTCTTAATTTCTTAATATTTAACCCAGTTAACAAATAAACACTATATTTAAAAGTAATTAATCTTTTAATAGTTAATACTTCTATATTTTTATCTTTTAATAGTTTGATAATCTCAATATAATTCTTTTTATAGTATTTAAGAGAAAAATATAATGATGCATTATAAAACTCTAGTCTATTAACAAATTTATTTTCTTCATTGTTAATAGTACTAAAAATAAAAAATAATGTATCTTTATCAATTGTAAGAACAATATACTCTTTCATTATCTTCTCCTAATATACAAATATATAATATCATAATTTTAATCAAAAAAAAATATGAAACTATTCAATTCCATATTTTTCAATCATTTTATTAAGTACCTTATAATCAATAGTTTTAAGTTCACTACTCATTGCTTCTACTGCTTTTCCATCTTTAATATATATTAATAACGGAGCATTAGTAATTTCATCTTTAATATCAGAAAATTGTTTCTTTAATGTTGATATATAATCTGTACTATCACCATAATCAGATACATTCCAATAAATAATATCATCTAATAGTTCTTTCTTTTCTAAAATATCATACATTTTCTTTTCATTATTATATATTTCACTATCTCCAGTATAGCTTACATACAATAATACATCTCCAGTTTCAGTTAAAGCAAAATTAACATCTTTTGTATTTATTTGTTTAATCTTTTGACTAGAAAACACACTAGTATTTAATTTATTACTTCTATATGTTAAATAGAATGTTCTTAAATATAAACAAGCTATAATAACAAGTACTGAAACAACTAACACAATAAAGTAATTACGTGTTGGTATTTTTTTATCAAATAATTTAAATTTAAATTTCTTCATCTACGTTCCTCCGTTTATCTTACATATTCATTTTAACATAAATGAAC
>CAVIUL010000109.1:0-5627 GCA_963645885.1 bacterium
ATACTGAGTATTCTACTATATCCAATATAACCTTTTAGTCTATATTTGTCAATAAATTTTAAAAAATTTCTTTAAAAAAAACATAATAAGACAATATCTTATGAACTTGTCAATAGAAAGTAGACAGTAAAAAACATTTATTTAAACCCTAGTTGAGTTCTATACTCAATTGGGGTTTTATAATTTAAAGCATAACTTGGTCTTAAATAATTATGATCATATATAATGGCATTTATATAATCTTCAACAGTTTCAAAATCATCTTGGTTAAAATCAATATACATTTCTTTCTTTAACCAGCCATTCTTAGATTCAATTATAGGATTATCTGTTGGTGTTCCTATTCTCGACATTGACCTTTTTATGTTATAATTTTTATGTGCATTATTAAATGCCACTGAGGAATATATTGCGCCTTGATCTGAGTGGAAAATCGTCTCTTGGCTTTTATATCCTCTTTTTATTTTGTCATTAAGCATATCATTTAAAGCTGATTTATGATTAGACATACTAACTCCATGATAAAATGGTTTAACATCCGAACCTATAATCGAATCATCAAATGCGTCTACATAATATGTCCAGTCAAATCTTTGTTTTTTAAACCATATCATTGTTGTATCAGATGTTATTTTCTCCAATGGTCTTGTAGTATTCCAATTATTATTGATAAGGTTTGGATATTTAATTGATTCTACTCCAGGCTTTTTATAAGTAGAGTAATGTTTAGCTTTACTCTTTATTTTTAATATCTTACATATTTTATGGATTAAATTATCTGATACTACCCATCCTGTTTTTCTTCTTATAATGACATTTATTCTATGATATCCATAACTTGGTTTTCTTTTATGAATATCTCTAATTAAAGGCTCTAAATCTTTACGATTGATTTCATATCTGTTTAGAATATCTTTTGTTTTCAACCACTTATAATATCCGCTTCGTGATATATTCATTACTTCACATAATGATTTAATTGAATACTCATTACTTAATGTTTCTACAATTTCAAATTCTTTTTGTTTTATTTTTTGAATACTACAACTGAACCATCTCCTTTCACAAGGTATCCTTTTTTTAATCGTTCATTCTCAATTCTTAATTTCATATTTTCATACTGTAACTTTTCCATATCAGACAAATTTTTTCTTTTAGAAAATTTGCTTAATGGATTTCCAGGTTTCCTTTTATTTTCCAGTGCTTCTAACCCTTTTTTATTGTATTTAATTATCCATCCCCTAAGCATACCACTTGAAATATCATATTCTTTAGCTACTTCATAGGATGATTTACAATTTAATAATACTTCATTAACTATTTTTAACTTATCTTCCTTTGACCAATATCTATTTGGCTCTTTTCTAATTCTTGCCATATTTACCTCCAATTCTATTATAACAAAAAAATGCAGACATGTTTTTTTATGTGGTTCTATAATAAATAGTGTTGGTGAGTGAACTGAACCCCAAAAGTTGGACAGTTTATAAATAGTTTCTAATCAGAGGATTGTAACCTGTAATTCACGGGAGACAATCCTTTTAATTTTACTTTAATTCTATCATAATTGTAGTAATTAATATAGTCATCTATCGCTAAAATTAATTCATCTATATTTTGATATTTATCTTCTTGATCATAAAACATTTCTGTTTTAAGCAATCCAAAGAAGTTTTCCATCATTCCGTTATCCATACTATTTCCTTTTCTTGACATGCTTTGCTTTATACCTTTATTTTTTAATCTTTGTTGATAAGATTGGTGTTGATATTGCCAACCTTGATCTGAATGAAATATTAATCCTTCTAGATTTTTGCCATCAAATGCTTTATTAAGCATATCATTTATTTGTTCTAAATTAGGTGATTTAGAAGTATTATAAGATATTATTTCACCATTATATCCATCTAATATTGGTGATAAATAACATTTATCTCCACGAAGATTAAATTCAGTTACATCAGTATACCATTTTTGATTAGGCTTTTCTGCATTAAAATCTCTCTCAATTAAATTATCAGCAATTTTACCGATGGTTCCTTTATAAGATGAATATTTTCGTTTATTTCTTTTTAGTGGTTTTAAACCTAATAAAGCCATTATTCTGTAAACTTTTTTGTGATTAACTTCATACCCTTGATTTCTAAGTTCTAATGTTATTCTACGGTAACCATATCTTTCTTTGTTGTTAATAAATATTTCTTTTATTTTAGCTATTATTTCTTTGTTTTTATCATCTTTATTAGTTTTACTTAAAGTATAATAATAAGTTGATCTAGCTAAACCAGATATTTTAAGAAGAATCTTTAAATCATATTTTAGCCGAAGTTCACTTACAACATTCACTTTTTCTTCTGTTGTTGATTCTTCCTTGCTTGAACAACGGCTCTCAATTTTTTTGAGTATTCTAGCTCCGCTTTTAAATATAAATTTTCTTCCTCTAATCTTTTTATTTTTTCTTTATCAGTTTCATTTTCTTTTATCTTTGTTATTTTTGGCATAGTTGACCAACCTCGCTTTCGTTCAACTATATTATAACCGTTTTCTTTATATTTTTTAATCCAATTATGTAACATTCCATCTCCAGGTAGTCCGATATCTAGTGAAACACTCCAAATAGATTCATTATTATTTAACACTCTATCTATTGCCTCCTGTTTTATAAATTTGCTGTAATATTTGTTACTACTTTTTCTTAAGATATCATAACCATGTATGTCAATTAAACAACATAAATATTGAACCCCGTGAATACATATATTATATTTCTTTGATAATGATAATTTACTCATTCCATTTTTTCTATCTTGATATAATTGTATTTTTTCATCATAACTTAATTTAGACATATAAAAAACCTCGTTTCTATTTTGTCCAAGAAACGGGGTTCATATCATAAATTGACACTATTTTTAATTTTATAAAAAATGAGTCATTTCAGAAACTTTATGATACAATGTGATTGGATAAACATACATTGAAAGGATCTGATTAAATGACTCATACTGATTATACTAAAAATATTCTAAATATTAAAGATGAAAATATAAAATTTTATGAAAATTGTTTAGAAAATGTTAATATTAATGGAATTGATACTAAAATTTTTAAAGGTTATCTTACTTATAAACCATTTTATTGTCCTAATTGTGGCATTATTAATGAATCTAGTAATGATATTATTAAATGGGATTGGAAACGTAATTGTAAAGTTATTTTACCTAAAGTTTCTAATTATAATACTATCCTTATGTTAGATAAACAAAGATTTTATTGTAAACATTGTCACTGTACTTTTATTGCTGAATCTAATGAAATTAATAAGTACTGTAATATTTCTAATAATACTAAACTTTCTATTAAACTTGATTTAATGAATAAAATTAGTGAAAAAGATATCGCTTTTAGAAACAACGTTTCTCATAATACTGTTAATAGAATTATTCATGAATTATCGTCTAAAACAGTTTTACCTCAAGCTGGCATTTTACCTGATATTATTAATATTGATGAATTTAAAGCTACTAATGATACTGTTGGTAAAATGGCTTTAATTATTACTAATAATAAAACCCGTAAAGTTTTTGATATATTACCTTCTAGAAAATCTAATTATATTAAAAATTATTTCTTTAAATTTTCTAGAAAACAAAGATTAAAAGTTAAATTTGTTATTATTGATTTATTTGGTCCTTATTATCATTTATTAAAATCTATATTTCCTAAAGCTACTATCATATCTGATAGATTTCATGTTGTTGCTTTAGCTAATAATGCTTTTAAATGTACGAGAGTTCAAATTATGAAGAAAGATAAGAAAAACTATAATAAACTTAAATATTATTGGAAATCTCTACAGAAATGTGAGTTAGATTTAGATAAAACCAATAAACATTATTCTAAACACTTTGGTAAATTTGTTACTGAATATGATATTGTTCAATATTTAATAAACACAAGTAAAATATTAAAAGAAACTTACAATGTTTATCAAGGCATTATTAAATCTATTAGAAACAAAGATATTGATCTATTTATTAAAATTATTTCTTCTAAACATAGTAATATTTCAGATTATATGAAAACTACTCTTAAAACTTATAATGAATTTAAACCATTTATTATTAATTCGCTTAAATTTGAATATAACAACGGACTTATTGAAGGAACAAATAACTTAATAAAATGTATTAAAAGAATTGCTTTTGGTTTTAAATCTTTTTATCATTTTAAAACTAGAATTTTACTTATTACTGGTATTTATAAATATGCATAATAAAAAGGAAGGCCGATGGCCTCCTATCAATCTCGTTTATCATTAGTTTTTGGTTTCACCAACACTATTTGACATTGAACCCCTATTACTTATATGCTTTCTATATAATACTTTCATTTTTGAAACATCCGTGTTTCCAAGTTCATAATCCTCTACATATCTATAGTCGTTTTTTCCAGCTTTTGTTTTTGGAATATTATCAACTACAATATATTCTATTGGAGAAACATATTTTCTGAATCTATTTTTACACATTTTATCAAGCTCAACTATAGTTTTATCATATGGTGAATTTTTTAAAAGTACATAAGCCTTCATAGCGTGTTGAGATATTTCATCATTTACTGGAACAACTATACTGTCTTCTACATTTTCATTTTCACATAAAGTTGTTTCCATATAATCATGACTTACTTTTGAAGCTGTATTATTAGCAGAGTCAAATATAAAAGTCATTCTTTTAAGTCTTCCTATTAGTTTAATATTTCCTTCTTCTGTTATTCTTCCTAAATCTCCTGTTTTTACCCATACATTACCTTGTTCATCAATTGTCATAAGTTGATTTGTTGCTTCTTCATTGTTATAATAGCCCTTCATACATGATGGACTTGATAACCATATTTCTCCATTTTTTTCTTCTGTGTATTTTAGCTCTTCACCCGTTTGTGTATCAACAGCCTTAGCATTTGAATTAATAAGTGGTCTTCCTACCGTACCTTTTTCAATTGTATTATCAAACATGCAAGTAACGCATCCGCCAGCCTCAGACATTCCATAACCATTAGCAACTTTATATTTACAACCATGTTCCTTTAGAAATTTATTTATTTCTTCTTCTGCGGTTAATTTTCCACCTCCTGAAATAAGAAATTTAAAATCACTAAAATCATAATCTTCAAAACCTTTATCATTTAATATTGATTCTACTGTTGAAGGGATACCCTTTAAATGATTAGGATGATGTTTTTTAAAGTATAAGCTTAAATTAGAATAATCAACTTTTGGAATTACAACTAATTCTTCACCAACACAAAGAGATAAATAAACTACATTATTAAGAATATATAATGGAAAAGGAGGTAAAATTAATAATTCCTTATCATGTCTTTGAAACAAATTTGTTTCTTGTAAAATTGCTTTTACTGATTCTACAAAGGCATGTGAATCAGACATTACAGCTTTTGACTTTCCAGTAGTTCCACTTGTATGAGTTAAAGTTGCTATTAAAGATGGATCTGTATTAATATTCTCTTTTAATTCTTTATCACTTATATTTTTACAATAAGATATAAACTTTTTCCAAGGCATACATATATCTTCAAAATTCTTTTTTTCAGTTAATGATTTTAAT
>CAVIUL010000110.1:0-5620 GCA_963645885.1 bacterium
ATTAAATAACAATCGCCATTATCTTGCATTTCTAAGGTTGGTGTTGGTAATTGTGAAGTATCAGTAAGTGTTGCTTTAATATTAAATGCAGGTCCCACGTCGCCTTTGTCACCTTTATCACCTTTAGGTCCTTGTGGTCCTTGACCACCAGTAGCACCAGGTGTTCCATCGTTTCCTGTATAACCTCTAGGCCCTGTGTCTCCTTTGGGGCCTCTTTCGCCTTTTTCTCCAACGTCACCTTTTAAACCTTGTGGCCCTTGTTCTCCTATTGCAGGAAACCTACCTACATCAATAAAAGCATCACCAGTTTGTAATTCGGTGTATACGTATAAGTTATAAGGCGTTTTAGTTCCTATTAAATATGCATCTCCATATAAATAATCAACCTTAGGTACATCATCTATAGATGCATATAAACCTAATACGTGTATTCCTAGTTGCTCTATTAATTTACCTGTTTGATATTGCTGTGTTAAATATTCTACTTGGTCTTCTAAGTTTCTATAAACTTTTCCATTTATATTTATTGCCATTTTATTCTCCTTTATTATTCATTATTATCATTACTATAAATATTATCATTATTCATATTATTACTAATACTTCGGTCATTTATACGCTCCTTTAAATAAGCTACATATACTGTGTTGTAATAGTCATAAGCCTTATCTAAAGCTATTAGACCAAAGCAAATAAATAAAGCTAAGTTAACAAAAGCTAATAGTAGTAAACTTCAGTCTTTTGAACCAACTATTATAATATATATTAATCCACAAGTTGTAAAAGCCATGGTCAACCCTTTAGTTAATAAATCGCTAATTATGTTTTTAACTCAGAAATATTTAATACTGTGGTTCTTTTTATCTTTAGTTTTATTGCCATAGTATTCTTTAATTAGTGCTTTATTTTCATCTATATTAGCAGCAAAAGAAACTCCTTGGTATCTTAAGAAATTAGCTATTAAAATACCAACTATAGCATTTATTCCAGCAAAAGTTATTGTAGTTGTTGTGTTATGAACTTGAAATCCATTGATTAAAGTTATTATTAAGATAATATAGGCACAGGAACTAATAACTGCACCTATAGTACCTACATATAATAATAGCGGTTTTATCTTTTCTTCAAATTTATTCATTTATATTCTCTTATCTATTTCTTTGTTAACAACATATTTATTTGCATACATTTTAGCTACATTAGCAATTCCATATGTATCTATTAGTCATATAAAAAATGTTGTATACATTGCTGCATTACCAAGTAGATAATTAGAAGCTATTATATTAATCATTCATACACAAGGTCTTATTTTATCTTTGACTATAAGACTTAATACTATCATAGGCAGTATACTTATACCTAATGTTGTTATGACAGTTCCAAACTTTTCTTCAAATGTAAGTCCATCTTCAGTAGGTTCTTTACCTGCTAAAAAGATAATTATATATATAGCTAATAATCCATAACATAGTACTCATTCTAATACTTTAAATAAAATAGCTTTATTTCTACTTTTTATTGTTTGTTCTGTTTTCATACTTAACTTTACTCAACTCTTCTATTAGTTCTTTGTTTAAAGCTTTAAGTTCTTGATTGTCTTTTAATAACTGTTCTACTTGACTAGTTATATTAGTAGTTCCTTCTTCTACAGCTTTGTTAACGTCAATACCTGCTAATTTAGTAAATACTTTTTTTATACACTCATTGTTAATTAAAAATGTAACTAAAGCAACTACATAACTAGCAATAATAGAGCCATACTCTAAAATAAATTCTTTAATAATTTCAAATATTTCCATATATATTATTCTCCACTTTCATATAATAATAATTCTTCAGGTTCAATAACAACCAAGAATAAATTCTTGAATTTCTCTATGAAATATTGGATATAATCGCTTTTTAAAGAAACTATAATATCTTGGTAACCACTAATTAAACCCTTTTTAAACTTATTTGTTTGTTGATTACTTATATAATTTAATTCTTCTGTAGATCCTATGTCATTAGGATTTTGTGCATTGTTGACTATACTTGAAGAACCACTTAATATTTCTTCTTCAGTCATTGACCTTAATTTATCTTGGACTTCTAATTGCTTAAATAAATTAGGTGTATATTGAACTATTAAACTAAACAATTTTTCTTTAAATCTATTAGTATCACTTGAAGCTATAATACTATTGCCATAGTTGGCATACAATAAATAATAAACACTTTTTAATTGATTATCTGTTATTGGATACTTAATATTTATTGTATCGTTTATTATCTTAGCACCACTATTATTAAAATCTATTCTAAAAGATTCTTCACTAAAAAATACTTCACTAAAGCTATTTTGTCTAAATCGGCCGTATAAACTATTCATTACTATTCTCCTCTTGAGTATCTTCTTCATTATTATCATTTCCTGTAGGTGTATTATCTTGAGGCATTGAATTTAATACAAACTGACTGACAGTGCAATAAATATCAGTACCAAAGATTATATTTGCAATATTACAGAAATCATTTCTTATAGCTAAACCGTCTTGTAAAGGACTACCTATTTGATTTCCAGTTCCACTTAAACTAGCTTGTGTAGTATTTACATATGCTTTTTTGTCATATATACCACCAGCCTCAATGCCATACGTACTTTTTCTAATATTATCTAAAGATTGTAACATTAATAAGAATGGTTCAGCTCCGTTAACTGTTCCAGTTGTTGTTAAATCTTGAAAGTCAATATTTCCTTTAACAGGTATTCATTTACGACCATTGACTGCAGCTCTATTTACAGATCTTGAAGCTGTTTCTACATTGCTATATTCATCATCATTATTTACTCTCATACCAGATACACCAGTTGCATTCATTAAAGCGGTTTTAGCATAAGGAATCATATAGCTCATTGTTGCCAGTAGTGGTTCTTGAATCTGTTTCCTAGGAATTATAGTTTGGGATAATTGTTTTGTATAGTCATAAAGAGGAACTGCATAGCCATTACAATCATCGTCTATTTTAACCTGTGTATTTAATATATCGAATAAACCATAAGCCATTTTAAGCTTATAAGTTGCTAATAAGGCTTTTTGTGTTTTATATAAATTATTCTTTTCGTCAACAATTGGTATTGGTGTTACATAAACAAATCGACCAAAGAAATCTAAACCTTTATTTAAAGTGTATGGGGTAATCATATATTGTTCTAGTTCTTCACAATACCAAAATATTAATTGACCTTTATAATATAATAATCGCTCTAAGTCATTAGAAGTTAAGTCCAGAGGTAAATTATATCATATAAATCTATTGACTGCGTCTTGTTCATCTATAATTCTAAATATCTTTTGTAGTTCAACTTTTAAATTAGTTTCTTCTAATCTATTAGGTTGTCCAGTCTTCATAGATATACCAGCTTGTTCATATAGTTGTTTTACTTCTTCTGTTATTAGTTTACTTGACATTATTTAATTTCCTCATTCATTATTTTTTTAACACCTGCAAGTTCAGATTTAATTCCATTAAAAGCGTTATTAGAATATCGTAAATCAGCTTTATTTCCTGACTGTTTATAAGCAGTTGCAAATGTATTTAATCTATCAAATCGATAATTTATATTATGCATATGTGTTTTAAGTTGATTTATAGCTTTTAACTGAGCTTCTTTTCCAGCTTCTTCACTTAGTCTTAGACCTAAAAATTCTAAAGGACTTTTAGGCATTGGTATATCTGGTGAAGATTTTAAAGTATTCGAATACCCGCCATTTATTTGATTGTTAACTTTATCATTGGCAACTTCAGCTTTGTCATTGGCAACTTCAGCTTTGTCATTTATAATACCTAGTTGAGCCATACGACCAACTTCGCCTAAAGATTGTGTTAATTGGCCTTGTAAATTAGATTGTGCCATTAATGTATACTCCTATTCTTAACTCATTATTTAAATCTTGAGTTATATTATTATCGTTTATTTCTGTTTTAATTAAATCTGCTTCTATATAATTATAATCATTGTCATAATTGATATAATCAGCAATTTTATCTATTATATCTAAAGTATAGCCTTTATATTTAAGATATTGCTTTACTTGTTCTTTTTCATTATCAGTACAGCTATAATATTCTAATACAGGAAATATCTTATTGTTAATATTAAATGCAGTAGTCTTAGCAATTCCTTGTGATTGTGCTTTTATATTTCCATTTTGTAAACTAAATATATCTTTAGAATAAGATTTAGTTTCTTGTCTTAATTTCTCATTTTGTATCGAATCATATATACCTGTTCCTATGCCTGTAACACCACCAACTATACCTCCTGCAACAGTGTTATTACCTAAATATTTACCTGCTGTTGCTCCTGTTGCTGCAACTCCTAATGCACCTGTAAATATACCAACAACATCGTTAACACGTTCTACTTCTTGATTTATTTCTAAATTGGTTATTCCTCGGTCAAAAATAGATTGATAATTCTTATTGTTTAGTTGGTAAGTTTCTCAAACAGAGGTTGTTTTAGGTAAACTAAAATCACCACCACAGATTAAGCCTCTATAGTCATTAAAGTCACTTCCATACATATTATTAAAGTTAGGACTTAAATGTATAAATGGGTTAAAAGGTATGTAGGTACAATCTACATTTATGAACTCTAATCCACCATTCTTAGCTAAATTAAAGTCAAAAGCACCATTTCCATTAGGGCTTGATAATCTATATAAATCACATTCATTTTCTAATTTAACATCGTTAACAGCTATTTGTTTCTTTATATTAAAAGTAAATGTAGATTTAGTTGGGAATAAGATATATCCTACAGTATCAGTACCTTTTTTAATTGGTGTGTAGTTATTTTCAACACTAGGAATAGTAATAGAACCATCAGCGTCAATCCAATCTCTTAAAGGACAATATGGTAATAGTTGTAAATCTTTAATAAATGTTTCACCATACTTAGTATTTAAAGCTTGTGCTATACTCATATTTATATTTCCATCAGTCATAGTTCTAATACCGTTTAAATATAGTTCACATTTTCCATATGGCATGCAAAACATATGATAAGGTGCATCATTTAAGATATTTTGATTTGCAGGTATGGATACATTATAACTACCGTCCACATATTCAGATAAAGTTAATTGATAAGCAGTTTGTGTATACATTACTGTTGCTTGAATAGAGTCAAAATAATTAGTTAATGAACTTCTTAAATATGTATATAGTTGGTCACTACTTGTTAATATCCTTGACTGTTCTATAGTACCTATATTAAATTTACAATAATAAACAGAATTATCACTAAACTTTATATATTTATTATTGTATGTATTTACTATACTTGACACATCGCTATTTACAAGTTGATTTGCATATGTAGCTATAGTATTTCTATTTAAACCACTAATATCTAGTGTTTGTTTTAATAATGGTGCTGACTTAACACTATTATCTACTATTTGATGTTGTAACATATCAGTTAAATAAAATGTATTAGAATAGCCTAAATTAGTAGTACCTATTTTTTGTAGATATTCTAATTTAATTTTTGCACTTGACTCATAACCAGTTACATTACCGTCAACATCATGAATTTTAAAATTATAAGGCATTCTAATTGTTAAATATT
>CAVIUL010000111.1:0-485 GCA_963645885.1 bacterium
AGATATTTATAATGAGCATTAAAGCCACGAAAAAACATATATTATTTAAAATAGAACTTATATTTTGATAAAATATCATGTGAAAATTTTCTTCACTAGTATTAAAAACAAAATTTAATATTACTGATATAAGTATAATTAAATATGGTAGTAAAAAACCACTATTATTTATTATTTTAAGATTAGCCTTGATTTTCATATATAGTACCGTTATCAATTTTATAGATTATATCTGCTAGATTTTCTAGATCTTCTTTTATATGTGTGCTAAATATAATTGTTTTACCATTCTTAGCTTCTTCTTTTAAAAATTTTGTTATTTTTTCTACACTTTTTTCTTCTATACCGTTAAATGGTTCATCTAAAATTAATATACTTGGATCTTCCATTATTGCTTGAGCTATTGCTAGTTTTTGTTTCATTCCAAGTGAGTATTTACTATATTTTTTATCTTTTTCATCAATCAAATTTACTAAGTCTAGTGC
>CAVIUL010000111.1:535-5582 GCA_963645885.1 bacterium
GTCTAGTGCTTTAATTATTTCTTCATCACTAATTTTGTTTTGAATTTTTGCTAATAATTTTAGATTCTCAAATCCTGTTAATTCTGGAAAAAAGCTAGGTTTTTCTATTACTGCTCTTAAATTATCTGGATATTCGTTTTTTGCATTGAAATCTTTTCCATTAATTAGGATTTTACCCTTTGTAGGAATCAAAAAGCCACATATTAATTTCATTAATACGCTTTTCCCGCTTCCATTTCTTCCATATAAACCATATATTTTTCCACTTTCAAATTCTAAATTAATATTTTTAATTACTTCTACTTTATCGAATTCTTTTGTAACGTTTTTAAGTTCTATTTTCATATATACTCCTTTAATTATTTTTATCGCAATCTATTATAAGTTTTTCTTTATTTTTATACATTAATTTTGCTATAATCGTTGATACTATTAATGTCGAAATTAGTGGTAAATAGATACATAAATAGCCTTTTTCTAAATTTAAAGATAAAATATTAACAATATTTATATATATCATCATTGAATCTATTTTGAATAAATATTTCATAGAAAATTAGTCTTCCTATTACTCCTTCTAATATAATCTCAGTTCCTACTGCTGCTAAATACGATAATATAACTGCTATATAAAAATTATGATTCTTTCTAGAAATTATTAAAGCAATATTTGCATATATTATTCCTAATATTAATGCTCTTAATACTATTGTTGTTACATAAAAATATGGATTAATAGCTTTAACAACTATATCATTCATTTCTTGATCGTAATATGGGTTTAGTGTTAATCCACCACTATATATTATTGTCGCAACTAAAATTATTAATATAATTAATGGCAAAATTAATGAATACAAATACGCCTTTTTAAATAAATTTGTTTTAAATTTCTTGTACGTTTCTCTTGTAAGTTCATAAATAATATGTCTATTCTTAAATGTCTTTGTTATATAGTAAATTATCGGTATTGTTACAATAAAGAATAATCCATATTCTAAAAGATCAAGTCTTGAATATATTTCAAAATAATTATAATAAAAACTTGGTACAGGATTAATGTTTTCTTTTAATATATTGTCACAATACTCTTGTCTTTCTGGAATTGTATTTACCTTACATTCACTTATTGTGTTTTCAATAGCATTTGTATAATTTTTAACAGACTTATCATAATCTACGAATGAATAAATTATCATTCCTATTATTACTATAAATACTAATATAAAGTATTTGTTTTTATTTAAAAAATCTTTCATTTTACTTCTCCTTTTGACATAAGACTTTCTTTTTTTAATCGATATACCAAAGAGCTGAGTGCTCAGTATTTAAATATGTTTTATCACTTCTTGCAATTTTTAATTTATGATTACCTGGAACGGCGTGAGTAGTTCTACCCACTTCATATGTGTGTCCCATTTTTGTAAGTACTGCAGTACTATAATCCGTACTTGAATTATATATTCTTACTGATATAACACAGTTTTTACAAGGATTATGTAATGATGTACTTGTGTGAGTATTTTCATATTCTTGTACAGAATAACTTATTTTATTAAACTTGCTTGTTATTACTGGATTGTTTTTTTCAAGTTTATATGACACAACTATTGATCTAACTTTTGCTTCTGTAATAATTAGATTTGATATTAATGCTATTAACAATATAAATAGCGTTATTTTTAAATATTTCATATTCCTCCACTTAGTCTTATGTCTTTTACATGGTATCATGTTCCTTTAAAAAATTGTTGTTTTTTGTCTTAAATAGCAATATTTTGTCATAAACTTTATTGTTGTATAGTTTTACTATACTATATTTATATAAATTTATCAATTAAAAAGACTATTTTTATAGTCTTTTATTTTAGTTCTTTTAAATATTCATGAAGTTCTTCGGCTACGTTTTGTGGTATTATTTCTGATAATTCATAAACTGATGCTTCTTTGATTTTAGAGACACTACCATATTTTTTAATTAGTTTTTTACGTCTTACTTCACCTAAACCATTTATATTATCAAGTACACTTTGTATGCTTCCTTTACTTCTTATTTCTTTATGATAATTTATAGTAAATCTATGTACTTCTTCATCTATTCTACTAAGTAGTCTAAACACATTAGATCTTTTATCTATATTTATTATTTCAAATGTATCTCCATCAACTATTGCTTCTGGACTATGATGATCATCTTTTTTAACACCTATTACTTTTATATTAAGTCCAAGACTTTCAAGAGTATCAAGACAAGCATTTATTTGATTAGTACCACCATCTACGATTATTAAGTCTGGTTTAACTAGTTTATCTTTTAATACTCTAAAATAACGTCTGTAAATTACTTCTTTCATAGATGCTACATCATCATTCTTATCAAAAGATAATTTAAACTTTCTATAGTTCTTTTTAGAAGGAAGTCCATCTATAAATGTAACCATACCTGATACTGTGAAAGTACCAAATAGATTTGAATTATCAAACGCTTCGATTATATGAAGATTATCAAGTTTTAATAAATCTTTTAGTTCATCATTTGCTTTAGTTGTAAGTTCTTCATTACTATAGATTAATCTTATTTCTTTATCATATTGTTCTTTAGCATTGTTATAAGCCATATCAAATAGTTTCTTTTTAGGACCTTTTTTAACTACGATAGCTTTAGTATTTATTATATTACTAAGTAGTTCAGTATCTATTATTTCAGGAACTATTACTTCTTTTGGTACTATATTTCTTTTACCATAGAAAGAAGCTATGTAATATTCTAGAGTTTCTTTTATATCATTAATAATTGGTATTATTTTATAGTTATTTCCTACTAATTTACCATTTCTAATAAAGAATATTACTATACTTATATAACCCTTATCAAAGTAATAATTTATTACATCTCTGTTAACATTATCATCAAGTTCTACGATAGATTGATTACTAAATACTGTTTTCATATATCCTAGTTCATCTACTAGTTCTTTACATACTTCGTAATTTAAATTTTCAGAGTTTACTTTTATTTTTTCATTTATTTTATCTATTAATAATTTATCATTTCCATTTAATATAGAAAGTATTTCATTTTTTAATGGTGTAATATCTATGCCTTTGTGTTCACAGTAACCAAGGCATTCACCTATATGATAATAAAGACATACTTTTTTAGGCATAGTATCGCATTTTTTTAATGGATAAAGTCTATTAAGTAGATTAACTAGTCTACGAGCTGCATAAACATTTGGATAAGGTCCAAATAAATGACTAGACTTTTTATTAATATTTATCTCTCTTTTTACTAGTAAACGAGGATATTTTTCATTAGTGAATTCTATATATGGATAACTCTTGTCATCACGTAATAATATATTGTACTTTGGATCATACTTTTTAATTAAGTTTATTTCTAGTATAAAAGCTTCAGTTTCAGAGTTAGTAACTATATATTCAAAATGATCTATTTCACTTACTAGTTTTTTAGTTTTACCTGTCACTCTACCAGTAAAATAACTTTTTAAACGATTAAATAATATTTTTGCTTTACCCACATATATAACAACATTATCTTTATTATACATTAGATAGCATCCACTTTTTTTAGGTACGTTTGCTAGTTCTTTATTAAATTTAATAGCCATAATATGCCTCCTTTGTTATTTTACCAAATTTATTCTTAAAAATGAATGTTTGATTTTATTTTTAATTAATAATATAATTATGTCATGGAAAAGTTAAATGATAGTTTTATTGAAGTTAAAAAATCTAAATTTATTGGATACATGTATAGTGTTGATTCTATAGATGAAGTTGAAAAAATAATATCTAGTTTAAAAGAAGAGCATAAAAAAGCTAGACATGTAGTCTATGCTTATAAAATTGGTGGTCAAGAAAAGAATTATGGCGATAAAGAACCTGGCGGTACGACTCGAGGACTATTAGACTTAATACATTATAAGAATTTAGATAACACTTTAATAGTTGTAGTTAGATATTTTGGAGGGACACTTCTTGGAGCAGGACCTCTCACTCGTACTTATACTAAAGCTGCTAGTATGTTAGTCTAGAAACAGTGAACTTAAAATTTTCACTGTTTTTTTAATTCCTTTATTCATGAATTTCTCTATTAATAATCCTGTATTATATCCTGTATCACTTATTGGATTAGAATAATCTACTTTTTCTGTTTTAATATAGTTTTCTAGTTTTACATTCTTTCCTTCACTAATATCCTTTTCAAATTCTTTTACTGCTTCTTCAGTAAGAATTGTTTTAGTATGAACTTTATATTCATAATATCCTGCTTCACCACTTATATAAAGTATTAAAAATATAATAAATAGAAATATCATAATTATTAAGAAATAATTTCTACTAGATTGTTCTTCTTCCATTATATCTCCTTTATATAATCATTTATTACTTTACTAAACACCTCTATAGTATTATTTAATTCTTCTAATGTATTATCTATTCCACCTATTTTAACTAATATGATTCTTTCATTTAAATCTTGATTATAGGCTGTATCTTCTCTAATGGTTACTCCTCTACTTATTCCTTTATACTTACTATTTAGTCTATTATTCAAGTTTTCTGCGATTTCTTTATTTTTTTTATAATTTTTATTAGAGGAACCAATTATAAATAGTATTCTTGCATATTTTTTATTATCTTTTTCATATAATGTGTATTTATGTCTTAATGAATCTCTATGTATATCTATTATTAATTTATAATTCTTGTTTAAATTCTTTTCTAAATAATATCTACTAGCTTCATAACTATCTGAATATTTTAATTTATTCTTTTTTAAATAATCTTTAGTTTTAGAAGTTTCTATATAAGAATCAATATTATAACTTTTTAAATATTCTTTTAGCATCTTTGATACTAGAGTTACATCTGGAATAATAGAATAATCACTAGTAAAAGGAAGAGTATATTTTTCAGTATCATGTGTATTATAAATATATACTTGGCTGTTGCTACTCAAACTAATACTTTTTGATATATTAATATCTGTTAAATCAACTATTTTATTTAATGATTTATA
>CAVIUL010000112.1:0-5482 GCA_963645885.1 bacterium
ATAGCCTCCTATTATTATAGTTAGACATAAATTTCAAAAACACTTTTTTTACAAAATAAAAAAGTTATATTAAATAACTCTTTTATAAACTCTAATTAGAACTTTAGAGGACAACCTACATTCTCATTACAAATTTCATTTTCTTCTGTACATGTATAACAAGGACTATAAGTATGTCTATAAATATGATGATTAATAATTCTTGTATTTACTGGACAAACATGTGGAACTTCATGAATAATTTGTCTATGTACACATCTTTCTTGTGGACATTCATATATTGGTTGACAAACTACACCTGGCATAGTATTACAAGAAGAAACATTTTCATTCATCATCTTTTCAGGAGTAACTTTTAATTCAGCACTACCTTCAACACTATAGCCTTGATACATACCCATTGTATTATTCATTTTAACACTTCTCCTTTTCATAGATATTTTATGTAAAAATAAAATCTATGTTTAGGCAAAGTAATAACTAATTTTCATAAATCATATAATATTTAAGTTCATCTTCTTCTTTAATAATAAATCCTAAATTTTTATATAAATTATAAGCAATAATATTTTGTTTTAAAACTTTTATAAATATTTTATATTCTCCCTTTAAACTAGTTTCTTTAATAATTTCATTTAAAAGTTTTCTAGCAATACCTTTATTTCTAAAATTTTCAAGAACATATAACCCATCTAATAAATATCCTTCATCAACTTTTTTAGCAAACACATAACTAATACTATTATTGTCTTCCTTATATAAAAGTAATATATTATCTTTATTTTTTATTACATTAACAAAATAATCTTTAACAACAAAATTCTCATCAATAGTTTCATCATATTGTTTTTCATCATGAATTAATAGTGTTAAAAAGTTATCACAAGTTTTACAATCATCTATATTTTCTACTCTTATAATCATATTTCACCTTCTATAAAAATTATAACATAATAAAAAAGATATTTTAAAATATCTTTTTATTGATTATTTTTTAAGTAATCTATAACTTCATTATATACATCCATTCTAAGTCCAGAAGTTACACTTGTTATTTCTTGCGGTATTCCTTTTATAGTACCACTAATTTTACTTACATCGTAGTTTCCTCCAGTAGTACCTACTCTAAATCCGTATCTTTCCCAACTTCTTTGAGCAACTTCTTTATCATTGAATGCTTCTAAAAGTTTTTTACCATTTTCATCGAATGCTGCGATGCAGTGACTATTCCAGATAGTTGGTGTTGGATATAATATTCTAATTTTATCTTTTACTTGATTCCATCCATCAGGATTTGCATTAGCAAAATCAATAACACTCTTTTCATAATCAACTATCATAGGTTTAGCACCCATACCAGTTTTTAAAAACATTGAGAATAAGTCAGCAGGTGTATTATTCATATATCCACTCTTTATATAAAATTCTTTTAATTTAGGAAGTGCTTCTTTAATACTTACATTATTAACATCTCCACCAGCCATTATAGAAAGTAAAAGTCCATAGTATGTAGCACCTGGTGATGAAGTAACAGGATCTGTAGAACCTATATTAACTTGACCATATATATCTAAACCAAGTTCACTCCATTTTTTACCATTTAATATATAATTTATAAGTTTATTCATATCAGTAATATAATAAACATCATTTTTAACTGTTACGATATTTTCTTTAATTAATGCATCAGTAACTTCAGCCCAACTATAAATAACAATTGGTGTATTAAGTACTAAATCTCCATCAATTACATAATCACGAGCAGCTTCATCTGCTTTAGGAGTAGTTTTAAAATAATCATAATATCTTTGATCAGAGAAGAAAGCTAAATCATACTTACTTCCATCTTTACGAACTAAACTCTCTTTAACAGTTTTACCATTACTCCATGAATCTTGTACAAATTTAAATTTATACTTTTTAGCAAATATTTTATTAATTTCTTCATCAGCAAGTAAGTCTTCTTTACCACCACCTACTGCTCCATAAATTTCATCAACTTTATTAGTGAAATTTCCATTCTTAATTACTATTACTAAAACAATAATAACTACAAGTAAAACAACACCAACTATTTTTGATACCATTCCTTCTTTTTTAAACATTTTTTTCACTTCCTTTTAATTCATCTTCATTTATATCTAAATCAGATGTTTTTTCAAAGACTTTCATTTCAAAATCTAATTCTTTATCTTTAGATTTTACAATCTCTTCAAGTAATCTATCACATTCATGTTCTACTTCTTTAATATATACTGACATTTTAAGTATAAGTTTGTTTTCTACAAAAGTTTTTTCTTTTTTACTTTCAGCTTCTATATATTTTGTAACTATTCTAGTTGTAAATGGTAAATAATAATCTAAGAAGTTATAAATTTTAGTAGCATTTCTAGGTCTAGTTTCTAAATGTTTTGTTATTTTTTGAGAAACATTAACTATTTTAGCTAACTTATCTTTTATAGTTTTATCTTTTATTTTATCTTTATAATCATTTAATTTAGACATTTCGAAGTTATATCTAGCAAGAGCTTCTCTATCGTATATTCTTATATCCTGTGACTTAAATAAGAATATACCCGCTATATAAATAAGTATTGTTAGTAATAATGCCATCCATAAGTAGAAGTCTAACACCACATATAATATTATGAATGAAAGACCTGATACCAAAGCAGACAACAAATATCTTTTTTGTATATTAATCATTAGTTATAACTCCTTACTTCTTTAAATGCTCTTATCAAACTTGTTCTTCCATCGAATACTTTAGCATTAGTAAGATTAGCTAAATTACCAAGTTCATCTTCACTAGATTGACCAAACATAATACTATAAACTGGAATTTTTTCTGACATACTTGAGTAATAACGCATAACATCATCAAAACTTCCCATATTAGAATATCCATCGGACATTAATATAACTGTTTTTGTATAGTCTTTACCAGTTTTTTCAAGTTGTTTAAATGCTTCAACAGTACAACCATAAATGTTAGTTCCACCACTTGGCTTTGAATCATTTATTCTAGTTATCAAACTATCTGTATAACTTCCATTACCAGTTAAAACTGTTCTATTATCAGAGTCAAATGGTATAACAACTATTTTATCATACTTTGAAAATTGAAGTCTTTCTTCACTAGCTTTATCATAGTCAAGTATAAAATCCATCGCAGATTTAAGTTCAGTTTCACCACTCCCACTCATACTACCAGAATAATCTAAACAAAATGCAACTGCAGCTGGTTTTCTAAGTTCAGCAATATATAAAGCTATAGCTTCATTCATAACCTTTTTAGAAGGATATTTAAGTGGCATTAAATATTTAGTTGTGTCTATTCCATAAGAAGTTTTAAATACTGATTTATCAGCATTACTATTAGTTCCACCATACCAAGTTCTTTTACCAAGTTTTTCTAATTCTTTTTGAGTAGATAAACTTAATAAATATGATTGCAAAGTATTAAATTTTTCTAACTTTTCTTGTCCTCTATCTACATAAGCAAATGGAGAATCGTTAATAGCAACACCATCACTTGGATATAATAAATATAATGTCTCTTTATTACTACTTTCTAATTGTTTATTTATATTTATTAATGATGACTCAGTCGCAATAACTGCTTCATAATCATTACTATTCACAAACATATCTTCTAAGAATGAAGCACTACCAGAAACTCTTTCTACTCCACTAAATAGTGATTTTAAATTAGTTACTAAATTCTTATTATTAAGCATCTCACTAGTTAATATTTCAGGACTACCAGCAAGAGAATTTAAAAATCCTAAGTAAGCTGTAAGACCAGTATTTGTTTTAGTAACAGAAGTCATAACATACTTAAGTTTTCCGCTACTAACAGCATTCAAAATATCTTTGTTTTTAATTTCATTATCAACAAATCCTAATTCTTTAGCTTTAGATTTTTTAACACCCATAACAACTGGATTAATACTAATTGATTTAGAATTAGATACTTTAGCATTATTAAGCATATATAGCCATACCGAATTAGACATCCATACAGCATCATAATTATTATCTTCTTCTAACATATCAACAGCTTCTAAATCATCAGCATACTCAACGCGAACATTAATATGTTCACTCTTTCCATATTTGACAAGTTCATCCATGAAGTCTTTATTATCAGGATTTGCTAAAATCCTAAAACTTTTTTTATCGCTTATACTTGGTAATTGTTCTTTAATAAAATCTTTAGCAAAACTAAAAACAAACAACAAAGCAACTACTATAACGATAATTTTCTTTTTCATATAACCAACACCTTATCTTCATAATTAGTATATCATATTAAATTTTATAAGTAAATTATAGAACATCAGGTTGAAAAACATTCGTGAAAAATCCATAGTCTATATTATATATTTTAGTTCCATCTTTATATTTAAATCTTAATGAATAATAATCGGTATCTTTTACGTAAGAGTATATATCTTCTCCAAATTTTCCTTTATAAACTAATTCATTATATCTATTTGAAGTAATACCTATTCTTCTTATTTCTACTTCATCAATTTTAATATCTTTCTTCTTAAAATATTTAGCTTCTTTATTACAATTACTACTTATAAATTTATTCTTATAACATTTATATACTTCTAGATTTAATTTTAAACTATTAATATCTTCAGTATTTATTAATTTAAATTTATTATGAGTATATTTTTTATCATTATCAAATGTTATATATACCCCACCATTTTTAATTACTTTAACAAAACCAGGTATTAAATTATATGTTTTAGAAACATCAACAGTTCCATAAATAGTTTCATCATTAAGAGTAACTCTAAAGTATAAATCTTCTTTTTCTTCTAAACTGGATTCAATAACTTTAACACCCTTTACTACTCTAAAAATTATTATAAAAAGAATTATTATTAAGGATATTATTATAACTTTCTTTTTACTCATTTTCTTCGTCATCAGTAACCTCTATATCAATTCTTACTTTAGTAGTAATAAATCCTTTTTTATTATATAAAACTATCTTATATTCACCTTTTTCTTTTAAGTAATCACTTATATCTTCAATAAATTCTCCATCATATAAAGTTTCATCATCAGGAAATTCTACTTTAATAATTTTAATTTTATGTTTTATATTTATTTCTTCATATTTAACAGTATGTGAATCACATGTTTCATTAACAAGTTTACCTGCATAACTACTAAAACAATTAAATACCTTATAATTAATTTTAAATTTATCATTTGATTTAATAGTAACAGTTTCACCATCCCCAATCGTATCACTACCATAATCAACCATATCTAATAAAAAAGGTATTACAGGAAGTTTAAAACTTTTTTGAACATAATATCCAAGATTATTATAATCATTAATATTTATTTCGTATTTTTCTTTAGTTTGAACATCTCTAATTGGTATTATTTTGAAACCTAAGAAATCAGGATTTTCTCCTTTTAAAGTTCCAATAATTGTTTGATATATAAT
>CAVIUL010000113.1:0-5428 GCA_963645885.1 bacterium
GGTAGAGTAGTGGTCACGTATTTTAACATATTCTAGTATATTTGCAAGCGATTCGGTGGAGATTTTGAAGAAACTTGTAGCATTTAGGTTGCTCGTAATATCATGCTTATTTGCGACTTTGTTATCGAGAATAAAGGAAATATTTAAGTTCTCTCGTATACGAGCAGTGGTATTAAGAGTTTGGTCTAAAACAGAACTTACAGTTAGCTTCTCATAGACGCTAGCTTTGTTAAAAGTTTGCGCTTTAAAAGTGTCTCTAACAGATAATCTGTTTTGTAAAATTTCTAATATATTTTCAGGTTGTAAAGGTTCAGGTTCTTCAACCTGCGGATTTTTCACAGTGTCTGTGAAAATCGTGCGGATAATTAAATCTTCACGAATACGTGAAGGTCCGGGCTGATCTTTTACGTTTTCAGAAGTGCTTACTGTGAACCCATCACGATAGGTTTCTAGTAAGCGTTGCGTATGCACTTTAAGACTATTTGTTTCGGCTATTCTTATATTTTCTTTTATCGAAACTGTTTGTGAAGTCTTAAATTTATCAGCAATATTTACGTTATGGGGGATATTAACTAGGTGTGTTTCAGGTAGTGGGCGAAGTATAGGTTTAATAGAAATTTCTGTATCAACCCAAGGGTTGTCAGTAACTTCCACGGTAAAAGACATATCTTTGACGATAGCATTCTCTTCTTGCCCTTGTGTACGCACGGGCATGAGTGTGAAATCAATGATTTCGTCTTTAAGAGAGAATTTAGAGTTTATTTCGCTCATAGTCTTACCATTTTAACTCATTTTTTCTCTTTTTCACGTTCTTCTTTCTCTTCATCGCTTAAACGTTCAATCGAAGCGGTATGAGAATAGAAGCCTTTTTTGACTTTACCAGTCACCCACCAGTCTTTAGCATTTTTGCTAATAGCTAAATAAGTGAACCCATCATCTGCCATAAGTGGGATAGTCAGAATTTCAAATTGCGCAAACTTATCTAGTTTAGCAGATTTCTCATCAGCAGCTCTTGTAAATTTCTTAGTTATCGGAGCTGTGTCAAAAATACCAACGTTTTTTAACTTAAGAATGTATTGCTTAAAGGTGCGATTTCCGGCTAATCGTTGATCTTTTGAGCTGATATCTTTTAGCCAGCAGATAGTTTTAGGTATCTGCATATTTTCAACATGTGGATCGCCAACACAAGTTTTTATAGTCTCTCTTGTCTTTGGATTTTTATAAGTGTCTAATTTGTTATCATCCCGATAAAAACGAAGTAGAATGGTTTTCTCACCCGTATAAAACAAATCTACTTGCTCTTCTTCTGCTTGTGTGTAAGATACAGAGCATTCAATAATGGTATCACGATGCTCTAAGTAATAATCGTCTTTCTTCTCAAACCACGTAAACTCACGTGTGCGAACAACACGGATAATACCGCGTGTAATATCCATGTCTTTTGCATTTTTATCAAAGTTATATATCGGATTAAATTTTTCAAGATTGGTTGTGCCATGCGTGCTAAAACTATTGGAAACAAGAATACCTTTATAAGTTTTTTTTGTTTTAGAATCTACTGCGTAGTCATAGCCATCTTTCTTTTTACTACTTGATTCAATAGGATGTAACACATCGCGCATTACAAAGTCTTTGAAACTATGAAGTATTTGGGGTGATGCCCCGCTTAAATCAACAGGTAAGATGAGAGAACGAAATGAATATTTTTCTTTTTCGGGAATATTTGGTGCTTTATAATACACGCCAGCAGTTTTGAAAACTTCTAAATAAAAGGGATTATTTATATAATCAACAGCGTTATATATATTTTCTCTAAGTTCATTTTTTTCGTATGGACCATCAGGCCATTTATCTAAATCGTAAACAAGCATCACAAGAAATGATATATCACCATTTAAGTTTGCAGAAAAACTCATTTTACCCGCCATTTGTGTTTCAAATGTATAGTGACCGGCTAATTGCATCATATTGAAACAATCTTCAAATTCATGGTAATACCCAACTTGTTGGGAGCCTGCTTGTGGAAAATCATCGTAAGCTCTTTTACGTTCCCAATCATTTCTTTTACTATTTTGCTTTGAAAAATAACCAAAAAAATTTGTTTGAGATGATATATTGTATTGTTTAAAATTATCCCCTTGAGAAATATAAAGCATTAAACCTTTGCTTTTATAATTATCATAGCCTTCATAACAAGGTGGAGAATAGTTTGCATTAGTTGAAAAAACTGTATGTGGCGCGGTGATTAAATGTTGAGTTTCAATAGCAAAAAAAGCATAAGCGTTAGTGTGCTTTATATTATCATTCTTTTCGTTTTTGAGTTCGTCTTCTCTTGGTTGCCAAAAGGACTTTAATATAGGGAAAATACCTTTATTAGTTTCCCCATCTTTAGAAAAATTATTTTTATACCATGAAGGTATAAATGTTTTATTATTAAGAATAGAAACAAGCGTTGTATCATTTGGATAATCGGTTGTTGTTAAAGGAATATCAGATGTAAAAGGATGCTTTATTTTTAGACCACTTGCCCCTTCAACTATATCAGTAATCCACGCAGTTAACTGAATATATTTTCTCTGATCTTTTAAGTTTATGTAAGTTCCTTCTATTGTATAATTATCATAAGGTGTACCTTTTACAGAAAAACGGTTGATAATATAAGGAGATGCATCATAACAATGCATTAAATCCCTGATTAAACTGTAGGAAGATTTGACATTTTTTCTTGCACTCTCAATAACGTTTTCGGTGAAAAAATAAAATGGCTTTTCGTTTTTTTCTTCTGGACACATGCCGGGATAACAGACAACATTTGTCCCCCAGTGTTTAAAAAAAGGTAATAAATTATAGTAAGAGTTATTACCGTATTCTGCAGGCGGTCGAGCTAACTTTAAGGTTTTTTCTTGTTTTGTAGAAAGTAAAAAAACTCTTGCTGAACGAATTTGTTTGTATCCTAGGTAATAGCCTTCAAGATCGTAATTGTTGTAATAATTACAATCAAAATTAAAATTACTAAAAGCTGTATTAGTCTCTATTAGAGTTATTGCTAAATCATATTTAGCATAAGGATCAATATATTTAGTCTCTGTTACAAACTCATAATAATCATATATCTCACTACCTTCTTTTACTTCTTGAATTGTTCCTTCTTTTATTTTTTTAGTAATGTCATCGTTATATAAAGCTAATGCTTTACTATTTTCATTACTTTCACTATAATAGTTTTTATCTTCTATTGTGGAACCATAACTATCTTTATCGGGTATAGGCGGTGATTTTTTTAAACCTCTTCTGAATACAATCGAAAAATTATTTTTTTCATCTAAAGCAGCTTTTTTCACATAATTTTGAACATCTTCGCTAAAAGCATTTAAATAAAAATAAATGGATAATTCTTTTATACCTCTGTCTGTTGGGGAAAATCTTAATTTTTTATTTTGAGTTATAAATTTATCATTTAAAAAACCAATATTGAAATTGTTAGGTAACGAACCTGATGAAGGTAATCCATCTATGCCATATTCATCAGGCAAACCGCCGATTTGTTTATTAGCTAATTCTATATCATGTAAAGCATAATAATAAGGATATATATCACCAACTGATGTATATAAATAGTTGCCGTCTGAATCTTGTTCGCTTAATAACTCTTTATCATCTTCAACTTTAACAATTTTTTTACCTGCATATTCTCCAATAACCAAACCTCTTACAGAAGGATAGACATATTTAGAGTCTTCTTCACGTTCATCATAGAAATATAAACTTCTAACAGTATTGTAATTATAACTAAAAGGACCATTAATATTAAAATAGTTATCGCTACATGCAAATTCATTATTATTTAAAGAGTTAAGCACACTTGTATTATAGAACATATCTGCAACAGTCATTGTTATACGTTGTGGTATATAGTAGGGTATGTAATAAGAAGATAAGAGATAATTGTCACCCATCTTACGCCCATTTTCATCAGGATCCCCCATATAATAAGCAGGTGCTGGGTTAAAGGAAATTTTACCATAATAATATTCTTCGTCGATATCATAATCAGTTATTTTTTCTGTTTTTATCTCTAACTTTCCACCATATTTTTTATAGCTAACATTCCCTCCGCTATCTTTTTCTTTTTTTAATTTATAAGCTATTTTAGCTTTATATAAATTATTTCTTTCTTTACAAACTAATACCCCGCCATCAAATTTTAAATCCGTTTCTCCTACTATATTTTCTCCTAGTATATTTTCTCTTATTTTACTAAAATGAGAATACGTAGGTGTATTATTTAAAAATAAGTTTTTAACAAAATAATTTCTACTTCCAAATGTTATGTTGCATTTTTTTATTCCAAAAGACGATATATATTCTTTTAATGTGCTATAACCAAAATTTCTATTAGCGTCATATATTGAAATTCTATAATCATATTCATAATTTGTAACATCGTAATCTTCTCCCAGATTAAGCATCATATACGCAGGTGTTTTACCACCTTGGAAATGGAATGGAGATTTCCAATATTCATTACTTTCTGAAATACAAGGATCGATGTTATAATCTACTGCAAAATCTAATGCGTCTTTTAATATAGTAAAATTACTCATAACGCATTTTAATGGTGGGTAATAATCTTCATTTGAAATGCTATCACCAACATTGCCTTTTTTTATTGTAGAAGCTATAGTTTTATTTTTCTTACTATTGTTCGCAGAGTAATAAAAAGTATTATCTCTATTAAAATAAATAAAATTTTTATCAAATTGAGAAACAAAAAAATTGGTTCTATTTGCATTAATTAAATGCTGGCCATCTTTTAAATTCGTATCAACATCGCGCCCATCTGTATTATCCAGTACTAATGTTGGATCAACTAAAGATGAATTTTCAATTTCATATTTTTGAAATCCGGGTACAGTATTGAAAAATCTACCATTACCCGCATTATAATTTCCTTCAGTAGCATACGCTTTATTTAGATTATCTGAAATAAACATTGAATATTTTGTCATAAATAAATCTCGGTAATATTTTTTATACCAAGATTCATCTCTTTGAAACATAGTAACAGTATCATAACTATGTTTTTTTGAGCTTTGATAAGGAAAACGAATCAAAGTATTAGAAGTGTTATATAAATTTGTTACGCTAATAGTACTATAAGTTATAGTTTTAAAATGCTTATAATTACTTTTATATTGCCGCCATTCGTCATTTAACTTTTTCCCTTCTTCTATCATCCAAGGTATCCCCCCATAAATCGAATTATCCCATGCTTGATCTACGAAGGTTTGCCCGACCATATTCCCTTCTTCGCTACGGTCAGTGCTTAATCTACGACTAACAATGCTATCAGATAGTGTCCATGCAGAAGCAGCAAATGCTTTGCTAAAAAATTGTTCGCTATCAATATCATAATAAATATCGCAAG
>CAVIUL010000114.1:0-5419 GCA_963645885.1 bacterium
TGAAATAATGTTATTATATTAAATAAGAAGAGGTGTTACTATGATAGATATTAAACTAATTAGAGAAAATAGAGAATTAGTAAAAGAAAATATTAAAAAGAAATTTCAGGATGAAAAACTATCGTTAGTAGATGACGTCTATAATTATGATATTGAATATAGAGAATGTAAATCAAAAGGTGATTTACTTAGAAGTGAAAAGAATAAATTAAGTGCATCTATTGGTGAACTTATGCGTGATAAAAAAATAGATGAAGCTAATGAAATTAAAGCTAAAGTAAATGAAATGAGTCATGAGATAGAGTCATTAGAAGAACGTGAAGCTGAACTTGAAAAGTTAATTAGAACAGATATGATGGCTATTCCTAATATTATTGCTCCTGATGTACCTATTGGTGAAGATGATAGTAAGAATGTTGAAGAAAAGAGATTTGGTGAACCAGTTGTTCCTAAATATGAAATTCCATATCATTCTGATATAATGGCTACATTTAATGGGCTTGATAAAGATGCTGCTGGTAGAGTAAGTGGTAATGGATTCTATTATTTAATGGGTGATATTGCTAGACTTCATTCTGCAGTTCTTGCTTATGCACGTGATTTTATGATTGATAAAGGATTTACTTATTGTATTCCTCCTTATATGATTCATAGTGCTGCTGTTGATGGTGTTATGTCATTTGCTGAAAAAGAAAATATGATGTATAAAATAGAAGGTGAAGACTTATATCTTATTGGTACAAGTGAACACTCTATGATAGCTAAATTTAAAGATCAAATCTTAAAAGAAAGTGAACTTCCTATTACTATGACTTCATATTCTCCATGTTTTAGAAAAGAAGTTGGAGCTCATGGAATAGAAGAAAGAGGAGTATATAGAATACATCAATTTGAAAAGCAAGAGATGATAGTTGTATGTAAACCTGAAGATAGTGAAACTTGGTATGATAAAATGTGGAATTATTCAGTAGAATTATTTAGAACACTTGATATACCAGTTAGAAAGTTAGTATGTTGTTCTGGGGACTTAGCTGATTTAAAATATAGATCATGTGATATTGAAGCATGGAGTCCAAGACAACAGAAGTATTTTGAAGTATGTTCTTGTTCAAACTTAACAGATGCTCAAGCACGTAGGCTTCAAATAAGATATAAAAAAGAGAATGGAGAAAAAGAATTTGCTCATACTCTTAATAATACAGTTATTGCTCCACCTAGAATGTTAATTGCATTACTTGAAAATAATTATAATGAAGATGGAAGTGTTAATGTTCCAGTTGCATTAAGATCATATATGGGTGGTAAAGAAAAATTAATACCTATTAAAAAGTAAGTTTAACTTACTTTTTTTCTTTTATTATAGATTTAAAATTATAAGTATGTTAATATAAAATATTATTAGGGGGAAAAGGTTATGGAAATAAATAAGGATAGACTTTGCAGAGAATTAAAACAATTAAGAGATTATTATAAAGGAAGTCCTAAAAAAGATATGATAAGAGCTGACTATCCTAAGTTTGTTACTCTTAATAATGTTTTTTGTGATCTTACAGGGTTTAAATTTCCAGAAGAGAATATATTTGATAACCCTGCAAAAATAAGTCGTATGCTTAATAGAGATACTGTGAAAGCATGTTATAGATATTGTGGTATATTAGATAGATATTTAGAAATTTTTTTCGACCTTTTTGAAAATTACTGTGAAAAGTTAGATGATGTAGAATTTTGTGATGCACCTTTCTTTTCTAAGATAAGAAAATATAGTGAGAAAGATTTTGTTGATATATTACTTTCTTACTATGCAACTTATGGTGATAAGTATTATAAGCTAGCTAAAAAGTATATTGATGAAGGCAGAATAATGATGGGATATAATACTCGCGAATATACTGGAATGTATGTTGGCACTATGTATAGTGGTTCAGGATATGTATTTAATGCAGATAGTAGATTTAATTCCTTAACCATGAATACACTTGCTCATGAACTTGGTCATGCAGTAGATAGAGAAATGTTTGTTTTCCCTCAAAAGAAAAGGATGACTTATTATGATGATGTGTTTTTAGAAGTACCTTCTGCTTTCTTTGAATTTAATTTCCTAAATTATCTAAAAAAAGAACGTATTGACCAAGATGGTGCTGATATATTGATTAATGATTTACTTCTTAAGATTAGTGAAGCATATGGTTCAATATTTTCTGTACTTGAAGATGAAAGTGATGAAAAGTTTAATGATATAGATTTAGAAGGAAATGTAGTTCTAAGTAATGGAACTAAGATAGAATTTAGAGATACATTATTATATGGACTTGGATATTATACAGCACTTCATATGCATACTTTATGTGGAGGAGATTATAAAAACTATATGAAAGAATTTTATAACTTCATATCTAGTAGAAAAGAAGCAGGTATTGAGGGAAGTATAGAGAATCTTGGAATATCATTTGAAGACTATTTAAGTTCTGAAATTATAGTACCAACTATAGAAGAAAATGCTTTAACTCTTAAAAAGAAATATAATTTATAATTTTTTTCTTTAAAGTGTTGACTTTTAAATAAAAAACCTTTAATATGTTTATTAAATTTATTGTTGAGGTATTTTATGGAGAAGTGTTTTATGTTTGATAATATGATTGTTAAATATAATGTTAGAATTGTTTCTAACAACGCTTCTTTATGCTGCAAACTATAAAACGACGACTGATTTTGGTTGTCTTTTTTTATTTATGGAGGTGAGTGTATGGAGAGTACAACTATAGAAAAATTAATTGAATCTATTAATTCTTATGATCCAACTATGATTCCTACTGTTTTAAAGGCTTATCAATATGCGAAAGATTCTCATAGTGGACAAATGCGTGAGAGTGGAGAAGAATATATAACTCACCCGTTAACCGTGGCATACATATTATCTGAAATGAAAGCTGATAAAGAAACAATATGTGCTGCATTACTTCATGATACTCTTGAAGATACAAAACTAGAAAAAGAAGATATTGTAAGAGAATTTGGTGTGACTGTTGCTGAATTAGTAGATGGTGTAACTAAATTATCTAAAATGGAATTTACTAATAAACAAGATAGAAATTATGCTAATACTAGAAAAATAATAACTAGTTTAACTAATGATGTTAGAGTAATACTTATAAAGTTAGCTGATAGACTTCATAACATGAGAACTCTAAGTTTTAAAAAAGAAAGTAAGCAAAAAGAAAACTCTATTGAGACAATGGAAATATTTGTTCCTCTTGCATATAATATTGGTGCTTATCAAATTAAAACTGAATTAGAGGATTTATCATTAAGATATTTAAAGCCTCAAGAATATATGAAAACTAAAGAAGAAACTGAGTTATTACTTATGCAAAGCGAAGGATTCTTAAAAGAAATGCTTAATAATATAAGTGGTTTATTAAATGATAAGAATGTTCCTAATGAAATTAAAATAAGAGTTAGAAATATATATGGTATTTATAGGAGAAGATACCAAGGACAAGAAATGAGAAATATACATGATTTACTTGCTCTTAAAGTTATGGTTGATGAAGTTGCTTCTTGTTATTTATCTCTTGGATATATTCATAGTTTATATAAGCCTATAAATAGTAAGTTTAAAGATTATATTTGTAATCCTAAAACTAATATGTATCAATGTTTACATACTACTGTTTTTGGTCCTGAGGATATGCTTGTTCAAGCACAAATAAGAACACATGAAATGGATAAGATAGATAGTTATGGTATTGCTGCTTATTGGGATTTAAATAAAGAAAATGCTTGTGAAGTAATGCAAGAAGTAGTTGAAAATAAATGCCAATTTTTTAAATCATTAGTTGAGTTAGATGAACAATATACTGATAATAGAAGATTTGTTGAACAAGTAAAGAAAGAACTATTTGGTGGTAATGTATATGTATATACTACAGATGGATTAGTCTTACAGTTACCTTTTGGTTCTACCCCTGTAGATTTTGCTTATATGATTGATCCTAAAAATGCTAGTAAGTTTGTAGCTGCATATGTAAATGATAAAAAAGTGGCAGATGATTATATATTACAAAATAAAGATAGAGTACGTATACTTACAAGTAAGAAATCTCTTCCTAAAGAAGAATGGATGGATAGTGTTCAAACTACAAGAGCATTAACTCTTATAAATAAAGATTTATGATGAATAAATCTTTTTTTATGAAAATATAATTAGTATGAAAAATTATTTTAAATATTTTTTGATTATTGGGTTTGTTATGTTTAGTTTTTATTATACTGATAAAGTTACTAAAATATCTGAACAAAATAATGTTATTTTGGCTTCTATAAATGATTATGCTCTTAAACATGATTCAAAGTGTATTGAAGGGTCTATTACTGAAGACGGGGTAATACTAGGACTTAGTGGTATTAGTGTTAATAAAAATAAGAGTTACTCTAATATGAAAGGTATTGGATTTGATGAAAAATTAATAGAATATAACAATGAAGAATGTATTTTATCAACTAATAATAATTATGATAAATATATTGTTGCAGGCAATAGTCATGACAATAATGTAGGTTTAGTTATTGATGTGAATAATGGTAAATATTTTTCTAAGATGTTAAAGATTGTTGAAAATAAAGAAGCAACAATAAATTTACTATTTAATTATGAAACACTTAACAAGTATATAGAATCTATTAGTAATCATAATAATATTTTATTTAAGGGAAAGACTAAAGATGAATTAAATAATTATATTAAATTATTACATGATGAATTTTATTGTACTAATAGAGAAAGTGATGTAATTGATATTTGTAAAGGTAAGAAATTAAACTCTATAAACGTTATTAATTATATTGATAAGAATTTACTTTTGAATACTAAAAAAATCCTTAATAAAGGTTCTATTGTCTTTATTAAGGAAAATGAATTTAATATGAATGAGTTATCTTCTACTATTAATTATATTAAAAGTAGGGGATATAATATTGTTTCTATAGATGAACTCTTATCTTAAAATATATTGTTTGTTGTCATGTATTGTTTCTGGACTAATTATTAATTCTTTATGTTGTCCTTTTGATAGTGCATAGTAGTTTGCGACTGCTAAAGCATTTTCTACGATTCTTTTAATTCCTCTTGCTCCGATTCCTAGTTTTTTAGCTTCTTTAGCAATTTCTTCTATAGTTCTTTCATCGTATTTAAAGTCTATACCAATTCCATCAAAAAATCTTTTATAAAGTAATAATTGACTCTTATCTGATTCTTCAATTATTCTAATGTATTCTGCAACATCTAGGCTGTTCATTACTACTATATTATCGTTTCTTCCTACAAATTCTGGAAGTAGGCCATATTTTTTAAGTGTTTCATTATTGAATATTTCTTTGTTATCTTGTGGTTCTGCACTTGATGCATTAAAACCAATACCTC
>CAVIUL010000115.1:0-5335 GCA_963645885.1 bacterium
ATACTTGATTTGAATAATTTACATAAGTATTTATTGTTGCATCCTCTAACATAGTAGGCTTTACTTCTAATATTTTATATGGTTCATTCTCTGTACCATTTCCACTTAGTAAAACTGAACCAGATGAAATAGTAATAACTGGTCTTACGGCATAAGTCTTAGTACTTATTTCATTAATACTAACTTCTCCATCAGAAGTTATATAGTAATTATGATTATCTTTATTTAGAGTGCCTAAGTAGAAAGTCTCACTATTATTTAAGAAACTACTTTTTCCTCCAGCTTTATAATAATCATATAATGATAATAAACTAATTTTATAAGTAGTATTATTTTTATCACAAGTTATATTTTTAACATCATCAATAACATCTTCACAATAATATGTATTAGTTAAATAGTTAACACTTTCTTTAATATTATTTTCAAATACACCACTACCAGCAGTATCTTTATCATAATTTAACCATTTATTAACATATGATTTATCATAACCTTTTTCAAGTCCTGAATACATCATCGTAACACTTTTATCAGCAATAACTTTTAAATTATTATCTTTGTCTATTCCAATAATTCTATACATTACACCAGAATATTCAAGATAGTTATCATTAACTTCGCCTAAATATCTATATTCATTCTTTTCTTCATCAAATATTAATCCTTTTGTTAAATCAACATAACTTTGCTTTTTTAAAACACTATCTACTAGAAGAACTGTATTATCTTTATTATTATTTTTACCATTTTCTTTTAAGTAATATTTAATCATTCTAGTACCATAAAAAGCTACAATAAGAAGTAACACTAATACATTTAGTGTTACTAATACAGGTGTAATTTTTAGTCTTCTTCTAGTCATAAGAACTCCTAACTACCAAAATCATTTTGATATGCTATTAAACTAGCATTTATAACTCCATCTATTCCATTGAATTGATCAACAAGATTAGTATCAATACCACCCTTACTATTTTCTTTAACATCTACTTCTAATGAAAGTTCTACTTCACTTCCAAATATAGCTTTACTTCTAATTTTAAATTTCTTAATATTTTTTAATTTCTTTAATACATTTTCATGAGCACTTGCTTTATATTTAATTACTAAAAGATATCTATTAGATGTTTTAAATCCCATTAAATAACTAACAAAATACAAAACTCCAATACCAAGTGTAGCAACTATAGCTGGTACATATAATCCAGCTCCTGCCATAATTCCAGCAGCTATTCCCCAAAACATAAATCCAGTATCAACAGGTTCTTTAACAGCTGTTCTAAAACGAACGATAGATAAAGCACCAACCATACCTAAAGATAAACTAATATTAGAATTAATTGTTCTAATAATCATCGCAGTAACCATCGCAAGCATTATTATACATAATGAGAATGCCTTTGAATAAACTACTCCAGTATATGTCTTTCTATATACATATACAATAAATAATCCAATTACGAATGCAACTACTAGTGAGATTAACATATCAACACTAGATACACTACCTGTAAATTGTTCTAAAAATGATTTTTTAAATATACTTAATATCATATTTCCATCTCCTACTTAATACTTCTACATATCGCAAATTTACTTACTGCTTCTCTACAAGCAGGTATATCATTTAATATATTTGCTATATGTAAAGGTAATACTTCATTAAATTTTACTTCTAATACTTGCTTACCAGGTTCATCAACTGTATATCTTGGATAACTTGTATTAAATAAATCATAATTATATAAACTACTTTGTATATTAGAATCAAATGTAATCCTAACATCACTTATCGGATAAGTAAAAGCAGTTCTATGGTATTCAACTATAACACTAGGTACAAGGCCCTTATTTTTATAGTTAGTAATAAACTCTAATAACAACCCTTCAGGATTTTCTATCTCATCTATTTTACCATTTAATATTTTACTATATATATCTTTTGAAATCAACATTTGTTCTTTAGCTGTAAAATTATTATGTTTCATCTTTTTCTCAAGTCTTATAAATGTGTCAACATCATTATACATTCTGATTCTATATTTCTTTCTATATAAGACTCCATCCATTTTTTCATAATATGAATTTGAGTCTCTATCATCAAAATATAAACTTTTTATTAAATAAGATCCATCTTCATAATATGCATTTTTATCTTTACCAAGTATCAAAGATAATTTTTGTTTTAATACTTCAGCAGCACTATTAGATATTTTAAATTTTAATTCATGTCTATATTTATATTCTTTCATTCTACATCACCAAAATACTTTTTAACATCACTACTAGATAAATTAAAATATGATTTAGCATATTTTACTACATAAGAATTTCTATTTTTAGCAAATGTTTTCATAGATTTAATAGATTTTTCCCAATGTGAATAAGAGTTACCCCAACGTTCAGCATTCTTTTTAAATTCATCTTTTCCTATTTCATCTATTACTTCATCAATTCTTTTTTCAACATTTTTATAAGCCCAAGTATTATTTAAATTGTATGAAAGTCTTTCTAAGAATGTACTCTTAAATTCACTACTCTTCATCATATTTCTAAGTAATACAGTTGGAAAATTCCAAGAACCCATACCACTAGGATTAGTATATTCAGTAAATGTATTCTGAGTAGTTCTAAAGAATCCAGAATCTATATCATAGAAAATATATTTCCATTTACCATTATCAACTAACGGATTACTAAAATAACGAGTATTTAATATATCATAATTAGCTGTATATATCTCTCCAATCCAGAAATCACTAAAACTTTGAATATCTATTTGTTCTTTAATCTTTTCATAATTTTTACTATTACTAAGACTATTAGAATTTATAAAACTAATCATAGAATTATATTTTTTATCAGTACCACTCTTTACTTCACCATCTATTCTAAGAATACTAGTATCAGTTTTAGTAGCTTTAACATTATAATGATTAGATACAAATGTTTCATCTACTTTTTCACGTATAAAGTATATTCCCCAATATTTACCATTAATATATAAAACAATTGGTACATAATCTTGAACATCAACATCAGTATACTGTCCCATCAAAGAAGTTGCTACTACATCTTTTATAACAGTTCTCTGATCATTATATTGAAACTCATCTTGACTACCAGTACGAAGTACTAAAGAATCAAAAACAGAACTATCTACATTCTTAAATACTTTATATTTAAGTTTAGCGTCTCCATATTTCTTTTTAAATTTAATTTCATAACTTTTCTTTTTATAACTTCTAGTTGATCCTCCAAATAATTTAAGACCAACATTAATACTAAATCCTTCACCTTCTTTATCAAAGTAATCAACGTATCCGCTTTCTTGAACTTTACTATTCAAACTTGTATTATTATTAACTTTATTTAATTTCTTGGAATCAATTATTAATGACATAACAGAAGTCTTATGACTAGTATCAAGTATATATGAATAATTATTAACATCACTTGATAACTTACCAGCTTCTTTACTCATTATTCTTAAAACAGTAGTCTTCTTAATAGTAAGAGGACTACTGTAAACTTTAGAAGATGTCGTCGGTTCTGAGCCATCTAGCGTATAATAAATTTTTCCACTACCTGTAAGAGTTACTTTAAATTCTTTATTACTATCATATATTCCAGATTTAATATCTGCATATGGTACATAACTTATTGCTTCAGTTCCACTACCGTTTTTACTTCCAGGTGTTGGTTTACTAAAGTAAACTATTGAAGAACCACTTCTTCCCATTGAATATCCAAGTGGTACATTCGCAACCATAATAGAATCTACTATTTCATCACTCTTAGTTAAATATACAGCTTCAGTATCACCAAGTTTAAATGAAGCATGTTGATATTTACTATTAGATAACTTAGTATCACCTGATGCCATTACTATATAATATTCTCCACTCTTAAGTTCTACTTTAGGTAACTTATAAGAACATAAAGTATTATCATTAGTAGTCAAACAATAATTACTAAGATTAATTGTTTTACCACTATTATTATAAAGTTCTATCCAATCATAATAATTACCACCATTTTGAGCTAAATAAGAATAATTATTATTCATAACTTCACTAATTATTAAATCTTTTGGTGTACTTAAATACTTCTTTTGAAATGATTTAATGCCAGCAACAGTATTATCAAATCCAGGACTAATTGCATTATTTTGTAAGAATTTTCCATCTTGCTTAATATAACCTATACCATTAGGTAAATTCTTATATTCAACTTTATCAACTATCTTACCTTTATTATTAGTAAGAACAGCAAACCCATTTTTACTATCAAGTTTAAATCCAGTGCTTAATTCATCACAAGTTTTACAACTCTTACCAGAAGTAAATACAACAGCTACTTCACCAGGTTCTAAAACCTTACTTGGAAATTGCCATTTAAAACTTGCTACTTCACTATTAGAAAGTCCATAATTAGCAAGATTAACACTATTCTTACTAATATTTTTAACTTCTATATATCCACTATATTCACCATTTTTATTTTTAAAGTTTCCTTTGTTATTCGCAAGTATTTCATTTATCTCTATAACTTTTTCATCATCGCTTATTAATGATGCTAAGAATTCACTTCTTCCTTCTTTAGTATTTGCATATCCTGGAGTGGCTTCAGTTTGAACAACCCATTTACCATTTAAATCACGAGCCATAACAGTATTTCCATCAAGAGCAACTGTTTCAACTGCATCAACAACTTTACCATTAGGTTTAAATAAAGTCATTACTTCTCCACCAGAAGATTTAAGTTTAAAGTTAGCGTACAACCCTTCACTTCTATTTCCGCTTAAGAACACAACAATATATTCTTTAGGCCCTATTATAGTTTCAGGAAATACCCATTTAACTTTACTTTCTTCATCACTAAGACCATAATCTTTAAGATTAATATCTTTTTCATTTCCATTATATATTTCTACATAATCATATATTTTACCATTTGGATCAGCATAAGCACCTTTATTAGAAGTCATAACCTCATTAATAACAAGTTTAGATATGTTAACTTCACCATCAGTAAGCTCTGCTTTATCCAAAGAATTAGCCTTTTTATCAGATATATAATTTACTAAAGTTAAAACTACTATCATCATAATAGCAATAACAAAAAATCCTAAATTATTTTTAAGTTTCTTAAAATTAAATCCCATATCAAAAACTCCTATTATAATTATACTATAATAAGAATTATATTTCCATTGCTATAAAAATTTTTTATATAATTTTACACAAAAAAATCTAAGATTTATTCTTAGATTTTCCAGAGTGTAGACAAACCCCTAGATTTTTTTCTAGGGGTTTTCTTTTAAATAAAT
>CAVIUL010000116.1:0-5298 GCA_963645885.1 bacterium
GCAAAATAAAAAGTGGAAACATTTTTTATATGTCCACTTTTATATTACAACTTCAATATTCAATCATTTTTTAATTACTTATTTAAAGATTTAATTTCTTTAGTTGACATTCTAACTTTTTTTCCATCAACTACAACTGTTTGTAAATTAACTTTTTGAGTTTTTTTAGTTGCCTTTAATGAAAAAGGTCTATTTTGAGCACTCATATTTTTTCTATTTGATACATTTTTTGCCATTTTAAACTTGCCTCCTCTTTTTAAGTCACATATAATTTAACATACTTTTCCATTTTAGTAAAGTAAAAATTGACTTTTTATATTCTTTTTAGTAGAATAATCAGTAAAGTTGGGGGTAGGGTATGGAAAAGAAAGAAACAAAAAGATATACAATAGTAGAATATTTAGGTGTAACAAGAAGAGAGTATAGTACACTTGATGAATTCAAAGAAACACTTGATATAATTGAAAAAAATAATAGAAAGAAAACAACTAAGTACTATTTTGGAAATGTAACTTGTGAAAAAGATAGTAATGGTAAATATATAGTGTTAGTTCATGTTTATAATAGATTAACACCAAAAATGACAATATCTGAACTAGATAACTTTACTGAAAGTTTTGATGAAGACGATTTAATAGAATATTTTAGAAATCAAGCAAAAACAAAAGAGGGTTTTAAACCAGATATAAATATATGTTATTTTGAAAATAAAAATAGTGTAGATGAAAAACCAGGAGATATACACTATGAAAGAAGAATAAAGTATATACCTATATTATATAGAGAAGACAAAAAATACTTAGACAAAGCTTTTATAAAGAATTGTTTAGCATCACATGCAAAAGCGTCTGATTATGATTTCTTTAAAGCACTAGCAAATGAATTTTGCATGTATAGAGTAGTAACTGAAAATATAGAAGATTTATTTGGAATAGTAGATAAATGTAGATTTCAAGGATACGACCCTATGTATATGGCAGAATATGCATATAGACTATTTAATAATTTAATAGTAGAAAGAGATGCTGATGGAAGAATTATTAGATTATCAAATGGAGAATATCAGATAAGCAGAAGAAGACTAAGAGACTTTGGTTTCTTCATAAGAGACTATAACATGCCTGACTCAAAAAGAATATTACCAACAAGATACAATAAACCACAACCACCAGAAAACGAAATGAAATTAAAAAAATCAAATAAGGAGCAATAATTCGACAAAAAAATTGCTTCTTTTTTTATATACTTATCCTGGTGAATAAAATGATATATATAGATGAACTGGTAATATTAAACTTTATAATAGACTTTTTAATACTCAAAACAACAAGTTCAATATTAAAATTAAATACAAAAACTTCAAGGTTAATTATTTCTTCAATAGTAGGAGAAATATCACTCTTATATTTATTTATAAATTTCAATAATATAGAATTAACTCTATTTAAATTATTAATTGGAGTTATTATGAATCTTATATCTTTTGGATATATAAATTTAAAAGACTTTATAAAGAATTTGTTATATTTTTATATGTTTTCATTTTTCTTAGGAGGAACACTTTACTATTTAAAAATAGAATCATTAGTAAAATATAAATATTATTTATTATTAATACCAATAATTATGAATATATTAAAAAAATTAACATATAATCTAAAGAATATAATAAAGTTAAGACATAAAGTAACAATATATCTTAAAAATGGAAATGTTTTATATCTAAATGGTTACATGGATACAGGTAATACATTAGTAGAACCATATACTAATAAAAATGTAATAATAATAAATAAAGATATAAAAGAAAAATTCTTTTTAGTACCATTTAAAACAATAGAGAACTCATCTTTATTAAAATGTTTTAAACCTAAAAAAGTATATATAGATGGTATAGGAGAGAGAAATGACATTGTAGTAGGAGTAACAAATAAAAAATTTAATGGATTTAATTGCTTATTAAATTATAATCTTATGGAGGAATAATGTTAGAAAAAATATTAAATAAGTTTTTTAAGAAAGAAGAAGTATTTTTTGTTGGTAGTACAGATATATTACCACCACCATTAAAGAAAGAAACAGAAGAAGACTTAGTAAGACGAAGTAATACAGGAGACATTAAAGCAAGAAATAAACTAATTGAACATAATCTTAGATTAGTAGTTTTTCTAGCAAAAAAGTATGATAACACAATGTATGATTTAGAAGACTTAGTATCAATTGGTACGATTGGATTAATAAAAGGAATAAAAACATATAAGCTAGATAAAAATATTAAATTAGCAACATATGCTTCAAGATGTATTGATAATGAAATACTAATGTTTTTAAGAAAAAACAAAAAAAGAATGAGTGAAGTAAGTTTTGAAGACTCGGTAAACTTAGATAGTGAAGGTAATGAACTACATATAGAAGATATATTTGGTACAGAAGAAGATTTAGTAGAAAAGTCAATAGAGTGTAAAGACGATAAAGCCTTGTTACAAGAAGAAGTTAAAAAGCTTGATGATAGAGATAAAGAAATAATAGAATTAAGGTATGGATTATCAGGAAAAAAGGAATTAACACAAAAAGAATTAGCAGAAAAATTAAAAATATCTCAATCATATATATCTAGAATAGAAAAGAAAGTAATAAAAAAATTAAAAAGTATAATGAAAATATAAAGAAATTCCTTTATATTTTTTTATTTATCTCTTGTTTTTAAATAGTTAGTTGTGCTAAAATAACTATAGTATATGACATAAAAGGAATTGGAGGAATAGAAATGTCAAATAATTATGATGATTATGGCTACGAAGATAAAGATTATAATGATGGCAGCGCAGCAAAGAAAAGAATACTAATTGGTTTTTTAATTGTTGCAGCAATCATTATTGTAGTACTTCTAATATTAAAGGGTTGCGCTAAGAATGAAAAACCTACAAACCCAACAGAACCAACATTTGATTACGAAAAAACATTATTAGAAGCAGGTAAGAAATATTATGAAAATAATACTGACTTACTACCAATAGCAAATGGTGAATGCGGAGTTGTTGAATTAAGCACATTAAAATCACTAGGATTAGTAAATCCAGAAAATTTTAGTACATGTGATGAATCAGGAACATACGTTAAAGTTTGCGTACTACCAAATGGTACTAAACAATACACACCATGGTTAAGTTGTACAGATAAGAATTCTGATACAGAATACGCTGATGAAAAAGAAGGAACTATATCTGATATTGTGCCTGATGAAAGTTTAGTAAGATTTACATTCTTACCAAAAAGACTAAAAGCAGGAGCACAAAATCTAGGACCTGTAGAAGAATTGTGGAAAGATGAAATAAAATATACATCTTATAAAACAATTGCAACTACAAAATACTATAGATATAGAGATCAATTATTTACTTGGAAGGTATCAGATAAAACATACTATACATCAACTGGTGAAAAGAAAAATGCAAGTGATGTAAAAGAGTATTATACAGTATCACCAAATAATAATTATAATTTATCAAGTGATAAAACAACTGAAGCATATAAATGGTTTACAACAACAGGTGGAACTAAAACTTATGCATTAAACTCAAAAGGTGAAAAGATTTACAGCCAAACTGCTGTTAAAGACTATGTTTATGCTGATGGTGGAATAAAGGTTGAATACCAAACAAGAACACAAACTGGTGGTGGAAGTGATCCATATCATTTCTATATTTGTGGAAAATATTCAACATCAACAGTTAAGAAATATCAATTAGGAGTTAAATGTGGTGAAGATCCAGAAGATCCACAACTAGCATATACATTTGAAGAATTCTACTCATGTAGTAAAGGCGACCGTGATTCAATCGAATCAGACAGAGTTAAAAAAGGCGACAAATGTTATACATATGGAGAATGGAAATTAAGCATGGACAGTTGTGATGTAAGCAAACCAACATGTAGAAAAATTAGCCCATTATATTATTACAACTGGTATAAATTAACAGGTGGAACTAAGAGTTATTATCCATCAGGAAGTTCTAGTGCAAGTGGTGAAAAAGTTTACTATACATCAGCACCTGTAGATGGAGCTACTAAAGATTCATCAACAAAAGCTACAGCATATAAATGGTATAAAGCTACTGAAAAAGAAACAACTGAATATACAGCTGTTGCTCCAAAAGGATATTCTGATGCAACTAGAACAAGCAAATCTAAATGGGGAAATTGGACTGAATATAGTACAAAAAATCCAAAAGTATCTGATGGAAGAAATAGACAAATCGAAACAAAAACAAAAATTAAATTACAAGAAATTAAAGGAACATCTGATTCAAGTTGGGAAGATTTAAGTACAACATATGTAACTGAAGAAGAAATGATAAATATTTACAAACAAAATAAATATAATGTTAACTCACTTCAAGATATTAACAACAACGGTGAATTAAAATATGATATTAAAATGATTATTAGAAACAAAAAGGAGGCTAGTCAATAATGGATAAAGTTAGAGAACTAGAAACTAAGTTAAACGAAATAGTAGCTAGATTTGATAGTCTAGAAGAAATTGGATTTGATGATTTAAATGCTGCTTGGAAAGAAATTGATGAAGTAAAACAAGGAGCAAATACATTAGTAGAAGATTTATTAGTTGGCTCTACAAGACAAGAAAATGGAAAATTCAAATCAAGATCAGATATGGAATTTGATGTACATGAAATTGCTGAATTAACAAGCAATGTAGATAAATTAACTGATAGAGCTTATAGTGAAATACATAGAATTTCAATTGAAGAAAGGCATAAAAAAGACTTATTCTTTGAAAAAGGTAAAAGAAGAAATGAAGTTAGACAATCAATTAGAACAAATAGTTCTATGATTGCTAGCTTAGAAGCTGAAATAAAGAGTTTAAAAACTCAACTTGGAGATCCAGGATTAACAGATGAAATGATTGCTGACTTAGCAAGCCGTGGAATAAAATTCACACCAAATCCAAGTAACTTATCTCCAGAAAAACAATATTATTTAGAAAATGAATTAAAGGCAAAAGAAGCCTCATTACAATCATTCAAAGATGCTAATGAAATGTATAAAATTGAAGAAGAAAGATTAACTACTGAAATGGGAATCTTAAAACATGGTGGTAAATTAGAAGAACCAAGTTTAGAACAAACACCAACAGAACCAGAAAGAACTGAAGGTGAACCTGAAGTAACACCAGTTCCATTCCCAGTTGGACCTGAAACTCCAGAAGAACCAGAAAGAACTGAAGGTGAACCAGTAGTAACACCAGTTCCATTCCCAGTTGGACCTGAAACTCCA
>CAVIUL010000117.1:0-5283 GCA_963645885.1 bacterium
AAAAAAGAACTATTGCTAGTTCTCTTTAAAAAATATATAATTTATGATTTTATAATTCTATTTTAAATCCTTTGGGTACTTCTGTAAATTCAGGTACACCTTTATACATATCTACCATATAATATTTTTTATCATTATAGCTATAACCAACTGATGTCATATTAGAATAATTTCTAAACACATTTTCTAGTTCAAATGAAATACCATTATTAGTAAGAATATCACATACTTTATCTAAACTAGGTAGTTCAGTCTTAGGTGCTTTAAATACTTCAGCATTTTCTATTTCTTCTTTTCTTTCACTTACTAATCTTATAAATTTATCAAGTTCAATTTCCCCATTTTCAAATGCAGCTATATGCATAAGAATACTAGAATCTTTTAAGTGTAAAAGAACAGCAATACAAGTAACAAGATCTCTTGTATACGCTAATGGATTTAATTCGTTTATTTCCATGTATTCATCTAAACCAACTACATAATTATCCATAATTATTCCTCATTTAAATCAAATTGACTACTATAAAGTTCATAATAGTATCCTTTATTCTTAAGTAATTCTTTATGTGTTCCAGCTTCAAGTATTTGACCATTTTTAATAACAACTATTTTGTCACTTTCTACTATTGTTGAAAGTCTATGAGCAATTACTATAGAAGTTCTATCTTTCATCAAACTATTCATCGAATGATTTATTAAATATTCAAGACGAGTATCTACATTAGAAGTTGCTTCATCAAGTATAAGTATCTCTGGGTCAGCTACCAAAGCACGAGCTATTGTAAGTAACTGCTTTTCACCAGCAGACATATTATTAGTTTCTTCATTAATTTGATATAAAAGTCCATTTGGAAGTCCTTCAATCATATGAAGTATCTTAGATTTAGAAAGAGCTTTTGATAACTTATCATCACTAATTCTTCTGTCAAAAACTATATTTTCTTTTATAGTTCCTTCAAATAACCAAGTGTCTTGAAGAACCATACTTATTAGCTTTCTATATGACGCTTTATCAATATCTCTAATGTCCACTCCATCAATTAATATTTGTCCAGTGTAATGAGCATGAAAATTCATAAGAAGATTTACTATAGTAGTTTTACCAGCACCAGTCTTACCAACTAATGCAATCTTTTCACCTTTGTTAATCTTAAGATTAAAGTTCTTAAGTACTGTTTTACCTTCAACATAACTAAATGTTACGTCCTTAAATTCAATTGAATCATTAAATGTAAATTCTTTTATCTTTCCATTAGTTTCTTCTTCCAAATCTAGTATTTCATATACTCTATCAACGCTAGCAATAGCCATCTGTAAATTACTAATAACTTGAGCAATAACATTCATTGGTCTATTAAAATCTTTCATATATTGTATAAATGATTGTATAGCTCCTAGTCTCATATTACCTTTAATAACACTAATACTACCAACACATACAATAATAATATAATTTAAGTTTCCAATAGCTTTATTAAATGGAACAGCTAAACTGCTATAGAAACTACTTTTAAAGCCATATTCAGCTAAAGTTTTACTTTCCTTGTCAAACTTCTTATTAAAGTATTTCTCTTTATTAAATGACTTTATTACATCATTATTAGTTACACTCTCTTCTACAAAAGAGTTAACATTACCTATAGCTTTTTGATTAAGCTCAAAATAATTTTGAGTTTTTCTTACTACAAATGATAGTAATAAATATGTAATTGGAATAGCCAAAATAGTAAGAAGAGCAAGTTTAACATTAAGTACAAACATCATTATAATAACACCAATTATTAATGAGATATTATATACAAGTTCTGGAATAATTTCGGTAATATTATCAGTAAGTCTTTCAACATCATTAGTTATTTTACTAATAATATCTCCTTTCTTCATACTATCTAATTTTCTAAGTTTAGTAACATTTATTTTATTAATAAGTTTACGTCTTAAATCATATCCAATCTCTTGACCTAATTTAGATGACATATAACTTTTAAAATATGTACATAATGCATCTATTACATAGCAAGCAAGAACTATCATTAATACTTTTATAATATATGGATAATTAAACTCTACCCCGTTCTTGATAGAATCATATAAATTATCTGTCGCATAACCCAAGAAATATGGAGCAAGAGCACTAAACAAAGCTGCAAGCAAGCAAAATAATATTATAAGTATATAATGATTTTTATAATCTTTAATTATTTTAAATGTTTTTGAAACCATTTCTTTAAAAGAAGGAGCTTTATTTTGTTTTTTCATCTATGCCACCTCCCTTTTTTGAGAATCAACAAATTCTTTAAATACTTTGCTTGTCTTTTCAAGAGTATCATAGTCCCCTATAGATTCTATTTTTCCTTCATCTATTACTATAATCTTATCAGCATCTTTTATAGTACCTACTCTTTGAGTAACAAGTATAACCATTTTATCACTATAATTTTTATTTATCGAATTTCTTATTTTTTTATCAGTTATATAGTCAACGGCACTAAATGAATCATCAAAAAGTAAACATTCTCCACCGCTAAGCAAAGCACGAGCAATAGACATTCTTTGCTTTTGACCACCGCTTAAATTAACAGCTGCTTGTTCAATCTTAAAGTCATATCCTTCACTATTATTATCAATAAAATCTTTAATAGCTGCTTCATCTAATGCATTATCAAGTACATTATTTGCAAGATTCTTATCAAATGTTAAGTTTTCACGAATAGAACCTTTAAATAATAATGTTTTTTGAGGAGTATATGCAAATATATTTCTAAGAGATTCTATATCATATTCTTTAATATCAATACCATTTATTAATATATTTCCGCTTGTAGGATCAATATGTCTTAAAAGTAAATTAACTATAGTAGTTTTACCACTACCAGAACTTCCTATAATACCAATATTTTCTCCCTTTTCTATTCTAAATGATATATTCTTAAGCATATCTTCATGTGCTTTATCATATCTAAAATATACATTTTTAAATTCAATACTTTCTAAACTAGAAAGCTTAATTTTACCTGTATTACTTATACTAGGTTCAACACTTAATACTTCATTTATTCTTTTAAATGATACTATTACTCTAGGTATATTTAATATAATAACAAGTAGCATCATAAAACTTAATAACACTGTAGACATATATTGAATAAATGCCATCATAGAACCAATCTCAAGAGTTCCAAGACTTAAATAATCACATGATACATAAACTATAACAATCGTAGCTATATTTATTATCAAGGACATCATAGGTTCTACTAAATATAAAACTTTATTTAAGAATATATTAAGTTTTTTATTTTCTGTATTTACTTTATCAAATCTCTTTTTAAAATAATCTTGTTTATTAAATGCTTTTATTACTCTTAATCCAGATAATATCTCTCTTGTTGATGCATTAAGTTTATCAAGTAATTTTTGAAGAACTTCAAATTTAGGAAACACAAGAACAAATATTGTTGTAAGTCCAAGCACTAATATACAAACCGCAACTAGTACTATAGGTGCTAAACTAGGAGCAGTCTTATATCCCATTATTGCTGCACCTATTCCCATTATTGGAGCAAATATAATAAGTCTAAGTCCAAAACTAAATGTAGAAGTTATATTACTTACGTTATTAGTACTTCTTGTTATCAAAGTAGAAGCACCAAACTCGTCAATCTCTTTCTTACTAAAAGATGTAATCTTAGAATATAACGCTTTTCTAATTTTATAACCATAATTATTTGAAAACTTCGCAGTACTATAAACAACTAACGTATGAGATATTAAACATACAATAGTTGTAATAAACATAATGATAGCTTCTTTAGTAATAAATGCTTTATCAGCATTAGCTATACCAGTGTCTACAATATTACTCATAATATTAGGTAAATATAACTCACAGAATACTTGAGTAATAGAAAAAACAATCATTATAAAAATAGATTTCTTTAAGTCCCCTATTAACTTTAATACTTTCATCTCTTTTCCTTTCTATATAATCATATTAATTATTTCATTCATAACATATATTTTATCTTCAGGTATATATATTTTATCATCCTTAACTACAAGATACTTTTTATTAACAGCATCTTCTATCTTAAATACTTTAAATATATCTTTTTTAAATCTTTCATGGAACTCACTAATACTTATACCATCTAACTTACGAAGCCCAAGTATTATCTCATTTTCCATTTCTTCTTGAGTAGATACAAGTAATTCATTTAATCTATATTGGCCATTTAAATATTTATTAAAGTTTCTTGTATTTTCATACCTCATTTCATTTATATATCCATGAGCTCCAAGGCCAAAACCATAATATTCATTATTATCCCAATATATTAAATTATGTTTACTTTCATATCCAGGTAATGAGAAATTACTAACTTCATAATGATGAAATCCTTTTTTCTTAAGTTTTCTACATATATGTTTATACATTTTATAATCAAGAAGTTCATCTATAGGCATAGTTTTATTATTATGTAATATTGTATGTTCTTCAATTATTAAAGAATATGTACTTATATGAGTTACACCAAGTTTAAGCATACTATTAAGATCACTCTTAAGAGTAAAAAAACTTTCTTCAGGTAAAGCATATATTAAATCAACATTAATATTCTTAAACCCTTTCTTTTTACATAAATTAATTTTTTCGTTTATATCTTTTTTATTATGATTTCTATTCATTAATTTAAGATTCTTTTTATTAAAGCTCTCTACACCTATACTTAGTCTATTAACATTATTTGTTTTTAAAATTTCTAAAAGTTCAGAACTTATATCATTAATATTACATTCAAAAGTTATTTCTGCGTCATCTATAGTTCTTATATGACTAACTATTTCAAATAATTTATTTAAGTTACTTATACTTAAACTAGAAGGAGTCCCACCACCAATATAGATACTTTTAACTCTATCTCCTTCATAATATTCATTAATTTCTTGATTCAAAAAATCTAAATAAGTATTCGCCCATTCCTCATTATATAAGAATTTGCAGAAATCACAATAACTACATATATTCTTACAAAAAGGAATATGTATATATATGCCTCTCATATTTTATTACCTCAATATAATTATAACATAATTTAAATTAAAAAAAAGATAATCTATTGATTATCTTTTTCAGAGTGTTGACAAAGTTCAATACTCTTTTCTTTTGTAAAAAGATGTGATAAAATTAAATTGCGAGATAAAACTTTATCTTAACCAATAAAGTTCACTTATATCTCGTTTTTTTATTGTAAAAATGATATAATAAAAATGGTTAAGATA
>CAVIUL010000118.1:0-5259 GCA_963645885.1 bacterium
ATTAGGGTTTTAATGGGTCATTTTATAAACTGTCTACTTTTACTTGACTAGTTCAGTTTGAAAGTATTTTTTTTATAATCCTAATAAATGTGTTGCTATTTGAAAATATACTATTAGTGATATTGCATCTACTATTGTTGTTATAAATGGGCTTGCCATTACTGCTGGGTCAAAGCCTATTTTCTTTGCAAGTATTGGAAGAGAACAACCAATTATTTTTGCAATTATTACAGTTACTATTAATGTTAAGCAAACTACTAATGCTACGCTTGTTGTTACTTTATCTATTAAAAGTAATTTTGCGAAGTTAGCAACTGCTAGTGTTAATCCTGCAAGTACTGCAACTCTTATTTCTTTCCAAATAACTTTTAATGTATCTTTATATTCTATATCATTAAGTGAAAGACCACGGATTATAGTAACTGATGATTGACCACCTGCGTTACCACCAGTATCCATAAGCATTGGTATAAATGATGTAAGAACTACATATGATGCTAAAGCTGCTTCATAATGTTGAATGATTTTTCCTGTAAATGTTGCTGATATCATAAGAAGCAATAACCATGGAATTCTACTTTTATATAAATCTAAAACATTTAATTTTAAATAAGGCTTTTCTGTTGGAGTAATAGCTGCCATTTTCTCGATATCTTCAGTTGCTTCTTCTTCAATAATATCAATTACATCATCGATAGTGATAATACCAACTAGTTTATTTTCTGAGTCAACAACTGGTATTGAAGTAAGGTCATAGTCTTGAATGATTTGCGCAACTTCTTCTTGATCCATTAGTGTGTTAACTGACATTATATCGTCATCCATTATTTCTTTTATAAGCTTATCTTCGTCATTTAAAACTAAATCTTTTAATTTTACTGTACCAATTAATTTTCTTGATTTATCAGTTACAAAACATATATCAATTGTTTCTTTATCATCATATTCTCTTTTAATTTTTTTAATAGCATCTTCGATTGTATTTTCTTCTTTTAAGTCCATATATTCAGTAGTCATAATACTACCAGCTGAATCTTCTGGATAATTTAATAACCCATTTATATCTCTTCTTGCTTCAGGATCAACCTTATTTAAGAGTCTACTTACTACATTTGCTGGTATTTCATCCATTAAGTCAGCTGCATCATCACTTGCCATATCATTAATGATATCAACAGCTTCTTTTTCACTAAGTAGAGTAATTAGTTTACTTTGAGTATCTGTTTCCATATATGAAAATACATCTGCTGCTATGTCTTTTTGTAATAATCTAAATATTTTTAATTGTTCTGTGGTCGGTAAGTCTTCAAATATTTCTGCTATGTCATAATCATTCATTTCATTTAAAATTTGTTTGATTTCAGCATATTTTTTTTCTTTAATTAGATTTTCAATATTTTTTAACATAATAAACACCACCTTTTTTTCTCGTTAATTATACTATAATTGTATTAAAAAGTCACTTAAAAGTCATCAAAATATGTAAAAAGAATTAAAAATATATAAAATTATTGGTTTTTTTAGTATAATAATTGTTAGTTATAAGAAAGAGGAAGAATTATGAAAAATGATATACCAAATCATGTAGCTATTATAATGGATGGAAATGGAAGATGGGCTACAAGACAAGGAAAGAAAAGAACAGAAGGACATTATGCAGGATATAAGACTCTTAAAAAGACTGCTCTTCATATATTAAGTAAAGGTGTTAAAATTCTTAGTGTTTTTGCATTTTCTACTGAAAACTTTAAAAGAAGTCAAGAAGAAGTAGGGTACTTAATGAATTTATTTGTATCTGCTTTTAAAAGTGATATGCATTTCTTTTTAGAAAATAATATTAGAGTAGTTTTTTCTGGAAGAAAAGAACCTCTTAGTGATGAAGTTTATGATGTTATGAAAACGCTTGAAAAAGAAACTTTAAATTGTACTGGTGGAATTTTTAATGTATGTTTAAATTATGGTGGACAATATGAGATTGTTGATGCTGCTAAAAAGTTAGCTACTATGTATAAAGATGGAGAAGTAGAGTTAGATAGTGTTACTCCTGAAAACTTCTATAGTTATTTATATAATGATTTACCTCCAGTTGATTTAATGATTAGAACTAGTGGTGAACTTAGAATTAGTAATTTTATGTTATATAGTATTGCTTATGCTGAACTTTACTTTACAGATAAATGTTTCCCAGACTTTACAGAGGAAGAATTTGATAAGGCTCTTGAATCATATTTCAATAGAAATATTTCTAAGGGAGCAGTAAATGATAGAAAAAAATAGTTTTATGATTTAAAAAAATACATTGTATTATAATGTTTGATTTGATATTATGTACATGTATTAATTACTTGCCATGTTAATATGACAATTTATACGATAACGTATATTTCTTAGGCAAGAAGAAATGTACATGATGCGGAGATATACCTTTTAGGAGGTATGTCTCTTTTTTGTTATTGTTCTAATGATTATTTTACTATAAAAGGAGGAGATTAAATGAGAGAAATAGTAGAATATACCGAGAAGATATTTGAAGATATCAAACATGTTGATGAGGATGGTCATGAGTATTGGTTTGCTCGTGAGCTGCAGATTATTCTTCAATATAAAGAATGGAGAAAATTTTTGGGAGCTTTAGAAAAAGCAAGTAAAGCATGTGATAAGAGTAAAAATAAGGTTCATGACCATTTTGTCCAAGTCGACAAAATGGTAGAGATAGGTTCTGGTGCTAAAAGAAAACAAGTTGATTACAAGTTATCAAGATATGCTTGCTACTTAATTGTACAAAATTCTGATCCTAGAAAAGAAGTTGTTGCCCTAGGGCAAACTTATTTTGCTGTTCAAACTAGAAAGCAAGAATTGAGTGAGAAAGAATATAATAGTCTTACTGAAGATGAAAAAAGATTTTATCAAAGAGATTTAACAAGAAAAGGTAATTATTCTTTAAATATGGCTGCTAGAAATGCCGGAGTTAAGAATTTTGATAAGTTTCATAATGCTGGATATAAAGGACTATACAATGGTGAGACTGCGGATGATATTGCTAAAAGAAAAGGTTTAAGATATAGGGAAGATATACTTGATAATATGTGTAGTGAAGAATTAGCTGCTAATTTATTTAGAATTACTCAAACCGAATCAAAATTAAAAAGAGATAATGTATCTAGTGAAGAAAAAGCTAATGAAACTCATTATGAAGTAGGAAAAAAGGTTAGAAAAACAATAGAAGAACTCGGCGGAACCATGCCTGAAGATATGCCTACACCAAAAAAGAGTTTGAAAGAAACTAAAAGAGGTAATAAAAAAATAGTATCTATGTGATACTATTTTTCTCTTAATCTTAAGAATAATATTAATCCTAAAAGTATGTTCTTTGTGTATTCTTTTATATCCATTGATTTGATATTTGTATAAACTTCGTTGAACATTTCATTCATTTTATTAGTTGCATATTCTAATGCACCTGAGTTTTCAAATAACTCTTGAACTTTTTTAGATTCTTCTTCAGTTATACTTTTTCCATAATATTTAAGTAATTCATCAAGTAAATCATTTCTGTTAATTTTAACATAAGAGTAAAGTATAGTTTGTTTAAATTCTTCGATATCTGAATAAACTGATTTACCAAGTATTTCTTTACTACTATAGATTCCTAAAATATCATCTTTTATTTGGAAAGCTATACCAAGTGGTTCTAACACTTTTTCAAATGTTTCTATGTCTTTTGCTTTAGAGTTACCTAAGATCATACCAAGTACAAATGGACCAACTACTGTGTACCAAGATGTTTTAAGTCTATATATTTCCATTATATCTTCTTCATGAAGAGTATGTTCTTTATCATTTTTCTCTATGAACGGAAGAGCAACGTCTATTATTTCACCTTTGATAGTTTTGATAACTATATTATTATAATAACTTAATAGTTTAGCGAGATTTTTATCATTTTTATACTTTTTAGTTATCATTTCATTTGTGTAAAAGAATCCAAGATCTCCGATACATAAAGCTAGTGAAGTATTAGTGTTATCATTTTCTACATTATATTTTTTAAATTCATCTTTATACGTTTCATGTATAGTTTCTTTATTACGTCTTAGGTGTGCATTATCAATAATATCATCATGAATAAGTATTGAAGTTTCAAACGTTTCATAAGCAAGTGATAGTGTTTTAACGTAATCATCATTTTTAGTAAGTTTATATCCTAAATCTATTAAACATCCTCTTAAGAATTTTCCATCACCATTCATATTAATGAACTTATTTACTGCATCTATTACGATTGGATTATCATTTTCTAAGAAAGATTTATTTATTTTCTTTAGTTCTGTTTCGAATTCTTTTAGTTTAGTTTTGTAATAAATAAAGAATTCTAAAAGATTTGCATATTCTTTTATTTGTTCTTTAGGAGTAGAAGCTCCACCCGTGAATCCTATTTTTGTATTTAGTGTGTATTTTTCTTTTTTTATAAAATTAAAGAAGTCTTTTATATCTGAAAAATAATATGTTTTAGTAATTTCATTACAAAGATTATATAATTCTTTAGTATTTGAACTTTCTTTGCCACCAATTACAAACATTATATCCATTTGTTCTGCTAAAGCAATGCTTGAAGTTTGAATTAGTTTTTGAGCATTACATATAGTGTTTTCTACTTCGTAACTAATGTTATTTTTATTCATATAATTTAATAATTCTTGTAGTTTCTTATGACTTACTGTAGTTTGACAAACTATAAAGTATTTATCATTTTTATTTAGATCTTTATAGTCATCTTTTGTTTCAATAATTATTCCTTCATTATTAATCCATCCATTTGTACCAATAACTTCTTGGTGTGTTTTTTTACCGACTATTATAACTTTATAACCATCTTTTTGTTTTTCTGTAGCAATGTTATGTACTTTTAAAACATTAGTACAAGTAGCATCATAATATTCAATATTATTTTCTTCTAAATAGTCATATGTTTCTTTTGGTTCTCCATGAGCTCTAATTATTAAAATATCATCTTTAGTAAGTGTTTTTAAATCATCAATACATTTTATATTATCTTTTTCTAATTCTTTAATAATATAAGGGTTATGTAATATTTCTTTATAAATATAAATATTTTTATTAGTATTTTCTTTTTTTAATTTGTATGCTGTTTCAATTGCTTTATTAGCTCCAGCACATGTTCCATATATTTTAGGGTAGTATATCATTTTTTGCCTCCATAAATATTATAACAAGTATGAGTATTAAATCCTAGAAAAA
>CAVIUL010000119.1:0-5185 GCA_963645885.1 bacterium
AGTGAAATAGTTAAGAATATAGGTTAATAGATATGTTAAATTAATATTTTGTACTTGATTTTAACTAAAAAACCATGTATAATACTCACTGAAGTTATTTCTATAACTGTTAATTAGTTATGGCGAGGAGGATAAAATATGAAAAAGAGAATACATCCAGTACAAAAAGTATGTAAAGTTAAATGTGCTTGTGGAAATGAATTCGAAGTTAAATCAACTAAAGATGAAATTCAATTAGAATCTTGTAATAAATGTCATTCATTCTATACAGGTAAATTTAAAACTGTTAAGACTGGTAACGTACAAAAATTCAAAGATAAATATGGAATCACTGATTAATAGTGATTTTTTATTAGGTGAAAAATATGAATATTAATGGTCAAGAAGTAGATATAAATGATTTATATGATAAAAAATATATGCATAAAGAAATAAAAAAAGGTATTTATTTATCTGAATATCAATGTGAAGTTCTAAATAGATATGGAATTAATCCTAAAGAATGTGCATCTATAAATGATATAATGTTTCTTATAGATGAAATTTTAGAAGATGATCCTGATGCTGATGATTTAGATAATATATCAAGAGAAATATCTGAATTTAACTATTATGCTAATACTAACAAGTAATTGAAAAATTGCTTGTTTTTTGTTATCATGTAATTATGAAAAATAAGAATATAATATATATAATAGGTATTTTTGTTATTGGTATAATACTAACAATATTATATATTTTTAAGTACGATAAATTAGATAATGATATATTAAATAAAAGTTGGTATAGGTATAATTATACTAACGGATATTATGATGTATTTAATATTGATGAATATAAAATATCATATTATAGACCAAGTAATGAAAACTTTACTAATGAATATGATTCTTGTAGTAAATATAGATTTAATAAGAAGAACAAATCATTAGTATTAGATTGTAATAAAGAAATAGTTATTAAAAATATTGAAAAGAATAAAATTACTTTATTAATAGATAATGAAGAAAATACTTTTTTTACTAATATAGATGATTCATTAAATTATGAATTTAATAAGTTTTATGGTATGAGTAAATCTGAATATAAGAAAAGTAAAAGTCAGGTATTAGATTTAGTTAAAATATCTAATAGTAATTTATTAAATATTGTTAAAGAAAAAGAATATTCTAAAATAATTTTTATTGGAAATAAATGTACTAGTGTAGATTGTATTGTTGCTTATGATGCTTTCGAAAAATGGGTTACAGTATCATCAAATACTTATTTTGTTAATAGTGATGAACTTGATAATAATACAATTAAATCTTTAAATAATATAAATAAATCATTCTTAAATGATTCTAATTTTTATAATGATAGCTATCCTAAAGTAATAATAACTAATGGTGGCAAAATAATTGATTCTTATTTAGTTAATTGTAGAGGCTTTGACTGTACTTCTTTTTACAATAAATAATTCTAATAATATACATTATATTTTCACAAATATTTCATATTGTGATATTATATTATTTACGAGAGGTGAAGAGATGAAAGTACTAATCGTTGATGATGAAAAATTAATAAGAGATGTTATTAAAGAATACTGTATTGGAAATAAATATGATGTTATAGAAGCTGAAAATGGTGTTGAAGCTGTTGATAAAGCTAAAGATGCTGACATTATTATTCTTGATATAATGATGCCTAAAATGGACGGATTCACTGCATATAAAATAATTAAAGAAAGATATAATACTCCAACAATTATGTTATCTGCTAGAGGAGAAGAATATGATATCTTAGCTGGCTTTGATTTAGGAATAGATGATTATATGACAAAACCATTTAGTCCAAAAGAATTAATGGCTAGAATAAATGCTGTTATAAAAAGATATAAAGGTGAAGATGATTTTTATGTTTATAAGAATCTTAAAGTTGATTTTTTGGGACATGCAGCATATATTGATGGAAAAGAATTATTATTAACACCTAAAGAATATGATTTACTTGTATATTTTATAAATAATAAAGGAATTGCATTATCAAGAGAACAATTACTTAATAATATATGGAATTATGATTACTTAGGTAATGATAGAACTATTGATACTCATATAAAGATGCTTAGAAATAATTTAGGAGAATATAGAGATTTAATTACCACAGTAAGAGGAATGGGATATAAATTTGATGATAAAGAATAGTAAGATTAAACATATAGTATTAGGATGCTTGATTGCATTTGCTAGTTTTATATTACTATTTCTTTTTTTAATGCAAATAGTATTTCTTAATAAATATTATGAAATATATAAAAAGAATCAATTAGATGATATAGTTTCTTCTATTAAAAATAATGATTCTATGAATATAAGCATTTTAGAAGATTATGCATATAACTATGGTGTATGTATATCAATTTATTCAAATGGTATTATACAAACTATATCAAACACATATAATAAAGGATGCTTATTCAGCGATAAATCTACTAGTGATAACTATATTACTTCTTTTGTTGAAAGTGGTAGTACTGAAGATACAAGACTTCTATATAATAAAAGATTTGGTAATAAAACTATAATTAAAGCATTAAAATATAATGATGAAGTATATATATTTTTAAATACATCAATACAACCATTAGATTCATCAATTATACTTTTAAAGAGTCAATATGGATATATAGCGTTAATAATATTCGGAATTTCTTTAATAATAAGTTATGTTATATCTAGTATGATTTCTAAACCTATAGTTAAAATAAGTGATTCTGCTAAAAAACTAGCTAATGGAGACTTTAATGTATCATTCTCAACAAATAGTAAAGTACAAGAAATAAAAGAATTATCTACTACATTAGACTTAGCAAAAAACGAATTATCAAAAACTGATGAATTAAGAAGAGATTTAATGGCTAATGTTGGTCATGATCTTAGAACACCTCTTACTATGATAAAAGCATATGCTGAAATGACTAGAGATTTAGAAAGTCAAACACCTGAAAAGAGAGCTGAAAATATGAATATAATCATAGAAGAAACAGATAGATTGAATGTTCTTGTAAGTGATATTCTTGATTTATCTAAATTACAATCTAGTACATATGAACTTAAAATAGAAGAGTTCGATCTTGATGAATTAATTAGAAATATAATTAAAAGATTTTATATTCTTATAGATAGTGATGGTTATGAATTTATTTATAATAATGATAAAAAAATAATGGTAAAAGCTGATAAGAAAAGACTTGAACAAGTAATTTATAATTTACTTAATAATGCTGTTAATTATACTGGAGAAGATAAGAAAATATATATTAATGTAACTGAAGATAAAAAGAAAGTTTTAGTTGAAATAAAAGATACCGGTAAAGGTATTGATAAGGAAGAAATTAAATATATATGGAATAAATATTATCATAATGAAAAGAAACATAAAAGAAATGCTTTTGGAACTGGTTTAGGGCTTTCTATCGTTAAAACTATACTTGAGAGTCATAACTATAAATATGGAGTTAAAAGCGTTAAAAATCATGGTACTACATTCTATTTTGAAATTGATAAGAAAAATATGTTATAATAATTTTGAAAAAGATGTAAAGGAGATTTTATGGCAAAATATATATGTGCTAAATGTGGGTATGTAATTGAAACTGAGAAAATGTCAGATGATTATAAATGTCCAATGTGTGGCACTGATAAAGAAGATATAAAGCTTGTTACAAATGATGTTTTTCAAGATGATTTAGATTCTATTATTGAATCAGTTGTAGAAGAAGCTTTAGATATAAAAACTAATAAGATTGTTAATGATGTAATTGAAGATAAAAAGGTTAGAATTAGTCAGTATAATCCAGCAATAGTTAGAATACCTGAAAAGTGTATAAACTGTGGTCAATGTAAGAAAACTTGTGAAAAGACTGTTAATCTATCATATGATTTAAATATATGTAAGAATCCTATATGTTTAGGATGTGGTCAATGTATTTTAAATTGTCCAACTGGAGCATTAGTGCCTAGATATTGTTATAAAGAAGTAAAAGAGATAATTAATACTAATGAAAAGGTTGTTGTTGCTTTAGTAGCACCTGCAGTTAGGGTATCTCTTGGAGAAAACTTTGGTTTTGAACCTGGAGATAATGTTGAAAATAAAATTGTTACTGGTTTAAAAAAAGTTGGATTTGATTATGTGTTTGATACTGCATTTGGTGCAGATTTAACTATATTAGAGGAAGTTGCTGAGTTTGCTGCTAGACTTTCTAATAAAGGTCCTATTCCTCAATTTACCAGTTGTTGCCCTGCATGGGTTAAATATGCTGAAGTATATCATCCGGAACTACTAGATAATTTATCTACTTGTAAGAGTCCTATTGGTATGCAATGTGCTGTTATTAAAGAATATTTTTCAAAAGAAAAGAACATAGATCCATCTAAGATAGTAACTGTAGCTATTACTCCATGTACTAGTAAAAAGATGGAAGCACGTGAATATACTAATAATATTGATTATGTTATGACTGCTAGTGAACTTTCTATATTATTTAAAGAAGAAGATATAAAATTATCTAATTTAAATGATAGTGAATATGATAAGTTACTTGGTGAAAGTAGTGGTGCTGGAGTTATATTTGGAAATTCTGGTGGTGTCACAGAATCTGTAATTCGTACATTACATAGAATTATGACTAAAACAAATCTTAAGAAAGATGAACTTAATTTTATAGAATTAAGAGGATTTGAGGGAATAAAAGAAGCAACCATTACAATTGATAAATATAAACTTAGAGTTGCAGTAGTACAACAACTTGAAAACTTAGAAGAATTGCTTAAAGATGATAGATATAAGAAATATCACTTTATAGAAGTAATGAATTGTAAGGGTGGTTGTGTTGGCGGAGGTGGACAACCTTTATGCCAAATTACTCAACTTGAAAAAGTTAGAGAACAAAGAGCTAAAGGACTTTATAATATCGATACTAAAAGACCTGTAAGGTGTGCTCATGATAATAAAGAATTAAAACTATTATATAAAAATTACTTAAAGAAACCATTAAGTGAAGATAGTTTTAAATTATTACATACATCTTATAGTGATAAGAGTTATCTACTAAAAGGTACAGAAAAATAAAATTGCAAGAAATTGCAATTTTTTTATAAAAAAGTATTGACATAAAATAATACATTTGCTACAATATACT
>CAVIUL010000120.1:0-5180 GCA_963645885.1 bacterium
CCAGCATTTAGAATAGGATAATAAGAAATTTACATAAACTTTGTAAAAGAACTATGAAATATTAGTTCTTTTGTTGTATAATGATAATGGGTAAAAATTATGATAGAGATTGATAATAAAGAATATATTGATGATTTTAGTGATTATTTAAGAATAGACAAAAATTATAGTGCTAATACTATAGAGTCATATATTAGAGATATTAGAAACTTTTTAGAATATACTGATAAAGAAATTCTTGATATATCTAAAAAAGATATTGATAACTATATACTTCATGTACTTCCTAAATATAATGAAAGTTCTATCAATAGAATAATTGCTAGTATTAAAAGTTTTTTTAAGTATTTATCTATATATAAAGGTTTTATTAATGTTAGTGAAGATGTTGAAAGTCTTAAAAGAAAGAAAGTACTTCCTAAATATTTAAGTATTGAAGAAGTAGATAAACTTTTAGATATAAAATTAGTAACACCATTTGATTATAGAAATAAAACTATTCTTGAACTTTTATATGCGACAGGGCTTAGAGCTACTGAACTTATAAATCTTGATTTAATTAATATAGATACTGCTAATATGGTTGTTAAAGTATATGGAAAAGGAAGCAAGGAGAGAATTGTTCCTTTGAGTAAAATAGCAGTCAATTATTTAGATTTATATATTAATAAATATAGACCTATGATGTTTGTTAAAAATCAGAAACCAACTGATGCATTATTTTTAAATAATCATGGTCAAAGGATGACAAGACAAGGTTTATATAAAATTATTGGTGAGATAGCAAGAACTAAAAAAATAGATAAAGAAATAACGCCACATGTGTTAAGACATAGTTTTGCTACTCATATGATTGAATGTGGTGCTGATATACGTAGTGTTCAAGAACTACTTGGTCATGAAAATGTTGTTACTACAGAAATATATACGCATCTTGCAAATAATTTTATAAAAGAAAATTATAATGAATATTTTAATAGAAGTACAAAGGAAGGTGGAAATAATGTTTAAAAGAGTATTTTTAGTTGTTATGGATAGTGTTGGAGTTGGATGCACTGAAGACTCTGATAAGTATGGTGATAAAGGTGCTAATACACTTTTACATACTATAGGAGATACATATAATTTAGATGTACTTGAAAAACTAGGACTTACTAATTTAGTTGGAAAGAACGAAGAAAATGTTAAAGCTTTATATATGAGAGCTAAACCTATTAATGTTGCAAAAGATACATTAAATGGTCATTATGAAATGATGGGAGCTGTAGCTAAAGTTCCATATAAAACTTATCCAGATGGTTTTCCTCTTGAATTAATATCTAAGATTCAACATGCTATTGGAAGAGATGTAATAGGTAACTGTGTTGCAAGTGGGACACAAATTATTGAAGATTTAGGTGAAATGCATATGAAGACTGGAGCTATTATTGTTTATACTTCAGCAGATTCAGTTCTTCAAATAGCTGCTCATGAAGATATTATTCCAGTTGAAGAGTTATATAAAATATGCGAAACAGTTAGAGAATTAACTAAGGGAGACGAATATAAAATAGCTAGAGTTATTGCCCGTCCATTTGTTGGAAAACCGGGAAGCTTTACAAGAACTCCAAGAAGACATGATTATGCTTTAGACCCACCAATTAATGTACTTGATTTACTTGATAGAAATAATGTTGCTACTATAGCTGTTGGTAAAATATCAGATATATTCAATAATAAGAGCATTGCTGTTAAAGTTAGAACTAGAGATAATCTAGATGGAATAATGAAATTAATAGATTTTGCTAAGGGAGACTTTAAAGGATTCTTATTTGCAAATTTAAATGACTTTGATATGTTATATGGACATAGAAGAGACAGAGAAGGATATTTAAAAGCTTTAGAAGAATTAAATTATTATTTACCAACATTCTTAAAGAACCTTAAAAAAGATGATTTATTCATATTAACTGCTGATCATGGAAATGATCCTACATGGAAAGGTACTGATCATACTCGTGAATATATACCAATTATGATATATAGTCCAAGCTTTAAATATGGTAAACGTTTAGATGATAGAAGTACTTTTGCTGATATAGGTGCTACTGTACTTGACAACTTTGGTATTAAAAATGAACTTGGAATTGGTACTTCTATATTTGATGAAGTAAAAAAGGAAGAAGAATAGTAATTATTAAGTAACTTATGATATAATTAAGTTACTTTTTATATGGAGGAATCTATGAAAATAAATGATATATATGAAGTTACTATAAATGATGAAGATGATATTGGTAATGGCATTACTAGAATAGATAATTTTGTTGTTTTTGTCCCTTATGCGTTAAAAGATGAAAAAATAAAAGTAAAAATTACTAAAGTAAATAAAAGATTTGCAACTGGTAAAATAGAAGAAATAATTAATAAAAGTGATAGAAGACAGTGTATTAAATGTAAAAGCTTTAATGAGTGTGGAGGATGTTCATTCTTACATTTAAGTTTTAATGAGGAAAAGAAAAAGAAGATAGATTTTATAAATAAATTATTTAATACTAATGTTAAAGAAATACTTACTAATAATGAATATAATTATAGAAATAAAGCTACTTTTCATGTTAAAGATGGAAGAATTGGGTACTATAGTGAAAATACTAATGATTTAGTGGAGTTTGATAATTGTTTACTTTTAGATGAAAGAATTAATGAAGTATATAATGCTTTAAAAAACATGAAACTTAATGGTATATCTGAAGCAATAGTTAGAACTTCTAAAAGTAGTGTTATGATTATACTTAAAAGTGATACAAAAGATTTTGATTATAACTCTTTAGTTAATAAAATTAAAATAGATTCTTTATACTTGAATGATAAATTATTATATGGTAATGCTTATATTATTGAAGAACTTATATTTAAAGGCGATACAAAGGATTTTGATTATAACTCTTTAGTTAATAAAATTAAAATAGATTCTCTATATTTAAATGATAAATTATTATATGGTAATGCTTATATTATTGAAGAACTTGGTAATATTAAATATAGTATTTATCCTAATGCATTCTTTCAAGTAAATACTGATAATATGAAAATTATGTATGATAAAGTTAAAGAGTATGCAGGAAGTGGAAATAAACTTTTAGATTTATATTGTGGTACTGGTACTATCGGAATATATTTAAAAGAAAATTTTAAAGAAGTTACTGGTATAGAAGTAAATAAAGAAGCAATATTGAATGCTAATATTAATAAAGGTCTAAATAATTTAAGTAATATTAATTTTATTTGTGGAGATGCAAGCATTGCTAAAAATAATAATTATGATGTTATAGTAGTAGATCCTCCTAGAAGCGGTCTTTCTAATAAAGTAATAAATTTTTTAAATAAAAGTGATGCTAAAACTATAGTTTATGTTTCTTGTAATCCTAAAACTTTAAAAAGAGATTTAGATTTATTAGATAAATATAAAGTGACAAAACTTGAATGTATAAATATGTTTAATAAAACTAAGCATTGTGAAGTAATCACTGCTTTAGATAGAAAATAAAGAATGTACATATATACTAAAAAGTATATTTAATAAAAATAATTTTGTTTGCTTGAATTTAGAAAAATAATATGATATATATTAATTGTATTAATTATCTTGCTATGAGTTAATATGACAATTTGGACGCTAAGGTTCTAATTCTTTAAGGCAAGGAAGAATTATTGCATGCTGCGGGATATCCCTTTTAATAAGATGAAGGGATATCCTTTTTTTTTATTCAAAAAGAAGGAGGTTTAATATGAATAAAATAGTAGAAAATGACGTTTTAAATATTGAAAATATGATTTATGAATTTGATGGAAAGGAGGTAATGCTGGATACTGATTTAGCAAAGCTATATCATGTAGAAACAAAAAGAATTAATGAAGCTGTTAAAAATAATCCAGAAAAATTTCCAATAAGATTTAGTTGGATTTTAACGGAAGAAGAAAAAAATAATTTGTGGTCGAAATTTTCGACCGCAAATATTAGTTCTAAATCTAGAACTAACCCTAGAGTATTTACTGAGCAAGGAGTATATATGCTTGCTACAATATTAAAATCTAAAGAAGCGATTAAAACAAGCATTAGAATAATGGATACATTTGTAAATATGAGACATTATATTAATTATAATAAAAACGTATTACCACGAAGATTTTTATTATTAGAAGACAAGGTAGATAATAATACTAAAAAAATAGATGAATTATTTGATAAATTTAATCCAAAAGTAATAACTAAAAATTCTATTTTTTATAAAAATGATATATATGATGCATACTCAGTTTTAATAGAAATTTTTAAATTAGCTGAAGATGAGATAATAATTATTGATAATTATGCTGGAAAAGAGTTACTTGATATATTAAGAATAATAAATAAAAAAATTTTAATAGTTACGTCCAATATAGATGATATTCAAAAGAAAAAATATTTAAGGCAGTATATGAATGTATTATTTATAAAGAATGATTCATATCATGATAGGTTTATAATAATAGATAGAAAAAAAGTGTTCCATTGCGGAGCATCATTTAAAGATTTAGGTAATAAATGTTTTGGAATTAATGAAATAGAAAATAAGATTGAAATTGATAAGTTAGTAAATGAGGTTGTTAAAGATTGCTGTATAAACAATTAATATTGTGTGTGATAATATTGGTATGTAAATATATTTTATAGTGATATTTAATAATATCAAATTAAATATTTTTTCTTGAATGCGAAACAAATGCTTGATATTATAATTACATATATAAATATATTTCAGGAGGTTTACAATGATATCATTAAATGAGTATAAAAATTATTTAGTAAATACTTATAGTTGGCCTATAGATAATAGTGAAGAACTAATTTTAAAAAGAAGAAAATTGTTAGAACTTAAATATGGCGATGAGTTTTTGTCTAAAGTTATAGGTGATTCTTATAGTTTTGCTAGAAGTGTTTTGAATTCAAGTACAATAAATAATGGGTATTTTAGGAATGAACTTTCTGATGATACGACTGTGTACATAAATTTAGAATTGTATGGTGGATGGATGTCTGACACTTTATTTGTTGATTCTGAAGGAAGATATATTAGTAAACATATTATCAAAGCAATTTTTGGTAGAAGTGTCTTAGTTGAACTTAGAACTGAAGAAACTGAAAGAGAAGTAGAAGA
>CAVIUL010000121.1:0-5079 GCA_963645885.1 bacterium
TCTCATATAATTTTATCATATATAAAAAATAATATCAATTATTTTGATACTATTTGTTAATCCTTTTTTAAAATGTATACGCATCATTAGTTAAAATGTATACCCGAGTTTGACAGTTGTACACCAGAAAATCTCTTGTAAGTACCATAATTACTTGCTTTTTTATATATTTTTATCTTGCGTAGTATGGCGTAGTTTGCTATAATTATAATAGGATGTGATTGTTATGGCTAGGATATCGTATTCAAAATCTAAAAATTCAATCATTTATTATATTATTGATGATTATAAACGTAATGAAAAAAGAACAACAAGAAAGCTCGAAACTATTGGAAATCTTAATAAAATTACTGAATTAGCTTCAAATGAACAAATTGATATAAAAACTTGGTTAAATAATTATTTAGAAAACTATAAAAAAGAACACTCAATTCCTATATATAAAGAAAAAATAATTATTGAAAAAGAAAAAAACAAACTTATACCTAAAGATGTTATTAATAATTTTAGTGTTGGTTATCTATTTTTAAAAGATATTTATTATTCATTAAAAATAGATAAGATAGTAAAAGAAATAAGTAAAAAATATAAATTTGAATTTGACTTAAACGAAGTACTATCTAATTTAATCTTTTCAAGAATAATATATCCATCATCAAAACTTAAAACTTATGAATTAAGTAAAAACTTTATTGAAACGCCTACATATAATTTAGAAAATATATATCGTGGTCTAACTTATTTAAATACAGAAATGGATTTTATACAAAAAGAAATATACAATAATAGTAAATTAGTAATTGATAGAGATACTAGAATTATGTACTTTGATTGTACTAATTACTATTTTGATATAAATGAAGAAAATGATTTTCAAAAATATGGCAAAGGGAAAGATGGAAAAACTAAACCATTAGTTGGAATGGGTTTATTTATGGATGGCAATGGTTTACCTATTGCCATGAACATATATCCGGGAAATGAGAACGAGTCAAGACATTTGATCCCATTGCAGGAGAAAATGGAAAAGGATTTTGAGTTAATTAATAAACAAACCATAATATGCACTGATGCTGCAATGTGTACTGATGAAATTAAGCAGTTCAATATAAAAGATGGAAAAGCTTTTGTCATTACGCAATCAATAAAAAAATTAAAAGAAGAATATAAAAATGAGGTATTTGAAGATTCTGATTGGAGAATTATCGGTGACTTAAGCAAAACTTATAAATTAAGCGAAATATTAAACGACGATGAACTATCTAAAAAACACTATGAAACAATATTTTATAAAATAGTCCCAACAGAAACAACTCATGTTGTGCAAGATTTAATAGTTACATTTCAAATTAAATACAGAGATTACTTAAGAAATGCAAGAAATGGGCAAATTGAAAGAGCAAATAAAAAAATAGGTTCAACAAATAAAGGCGATAAAATCAAATTAAGTGTTAATCCAAATGATTTTAGAAGATTAATAAAAGAAGAAGTAAGTGAACTTAAAAAAACTAAAAAGAAAAAAACAAATAATACAAATTCACTTGATGAAAATAACGAAAAAATAGAATATTATTATTCTTATTCCATTGACCAAGACAAAGTTAAAGATGAAGAAAAATATGACGGCTATTATGGAATAACAACAAACTTAAATGGTAACATAGAATATATATTAAATATATCTAAAAACAGATGGGAAATTGAAGAATCATTCAGAATTTTAAAAACTGATTTTGATTCTGGAACAGTACATTTATCTAGAGAAGATAGAATTAAAGCACATTTTCTAACCTGTTTTATTTCATTATTAATTTATAGAATACTAGAAAACAAATTAGATTTCAAATATACAAATACACAAATAATTGAAAAATTAAAAGAAATGAATATGTATGAAGAAAAAGGAGCTGGATATTCTCCCGCATATACTAGAAATGATTTAACCGATGATTTACATGAAGTTTTTGGTTTCAGAACAGACTATGAAATAATAAGTTATGAAGATTTTGAAAAAATTTTTAAACTTATAAAAACACAGTGATACTACGCAAAAAAATAAATCCTTTCAATCCCAGTTTTTATAAGAGTTTGTGAGGATTTTTTATAGTGCAACTGTCAAACTCAAGATAAAATATTAATAGAAAATAGAGGTGTTTTATGAAGAAGATTTTATTAACATTTTTATCACTTTTAATTGGTATAAGTACAATATATGCAGACACATTAAAAAAAGAATGGGAAAAAACTTGGGGAGGAAATGATGACTCCTATTTCGAAAAAATATTTGAATACCAAAATAATTATTATGTTTTTGGGCATACACTTGCTAACAATATAATTGATGTAAAAGAATATGCTGTATTAGATTATGATAAGCTAGGTAATCTTACATATCAAATTGGAACAACAAGTAATATATATGATTATGATTATTATTCCTTAGGAAGTTCAATTATAGGATTGGATACAAATAGTAAAATTATATTTAAAGTAGATAGTCAATTCCGACTTGATAAGCAAGTGACATATGGAAATGAAAATTACACTAGCACAATATAAAATAGTAAATAATAAATTTTATATGCAAGGAATTACAGATGATGATAAAACTATTGTTAAAATATATGATGAAAATCTTAACGAAGAAGTCATCAGTAGCAATGATTGTTATATTTTAGTAGATTTGATTTCATACGATAATGAAAATTATATAGCGACAGTAATAAAAAAAGAAACAAGTGATTATACACTCCATTTGATGAAATATAATAATAAAAAAATAGTTTGGGATAAAGAGATAAAAAAGATAACAGAAGATGAAATAAAATATGAATCAATTTTTCTAAGTTCTGAAATGGATGAATATATTAACAAACTTTATATTAAAAATAATTACATTTATAGTTATTCAGTAACAGAAAATGATAATAAATATATATCAACTATTTCTAAATACGATAAAGAAGGAAACTTAGTTAAAGAAATAGTACTAAATAATATTGATGAACTACAAAATGGCATAATAATAAAATATTTTGTTGATAAAAAAGATAATATTACAGCTTATATTTTTGGATTAAACGATAATAATGCAAAGTTATATGTGGTAAAATATGATGAATCGGGAAAAGAACTTTGGAAAATAAATGCATTACTATATGATACTAAATTAAACGCAGGTACTACGCTAGATATGAATGCCTTTACTAATAACATGTTTGAACTAGGAAATGACAATATATTAATAAATATTAATGATTCTGTAAACTATATAGCAACAGTTAATCCTATTATAATTAATTCAAAAGGAGAAATCATTTGGAAATACGAAGGTAATTATTTAATAAAGACTGTAATATCTAGCAAAGACAAAAGCGAAATTGTCCTTGTGGGCATGACAAAAAATCAAAGATTTAGAGGAAAAGCTAGTGATACAAGCCAATCAGAAAGTGATATTCCATATGGTGTTATTATTAAATACTCTATAAGTTATAATGTACGAATTGAAGAAGAAGGAAAAGGTGTAGTAGATGTTGACACTATAAATGCTAAAAGTGGAGACATTATAAAAATTGATGCTAAGCCAGATAAAGGATATAGAGTAGGTGAAATAATAGTTACTGACTCTAATGGAAATATTATTGATGTTAAAGACAATAAATTCATAATGCCATCTAGTGATGTAACTATAAAAGTAATATTCACAAATACTCCAGTAGAAAATCCAAAAACAGGATTTATGGATTTAACTGCAATTTTATTAGTAGCAATACTTCTATCAACAATAGTATACAAATATATTAAAAATAATTTATTAGTTAAAAATTTATAAAAAAAGAGTCATAGTTTGTTCTATGACTCTTTATGTTCTTTATAATTTTCTTTATCGAAATCAACTAATAATTCGTGTATCATTTCTTCTTGGTTACCTAAATATACTTCTTCAATTCTATCAACTCTACATTTTTCACATTCAATAATACTATTCATCTTAACTAGAGATTCTTCAATGTCATCATTTACAATTACATAATTATATTTAGAAACTTCATTTATTTCTTTATAAGCAGTTTTAAATCTTTCAACTATTTGTTCTTTGGTTTCAGTTTTTCTACCTATAAGTCTTTTCTTTAATATTTCCATTGATGGTGGCATTATAAATATAAATACAGCATCTGGCCTTTTTTCATTTACTTTACGTGCTCCCTCTATGTCTATTTCAAGTATAATATTTTTTCCTTTACTAAGAAGTTCATCAATGTGTTCATTAGGGGTTCCATAATATTTATTAGAATGGACTATCGCATATTCTAAATACTTATTATCTTTAATTTTTTGTTCAAATTCTTCTGTACTTATGAAATTATAATCAATTCCATCTTTTTCTTCACCTCTAGGACTTCTAGTAGTATCACTTATAGACATAACAGTATCATTTCTAGATTCGATCAACTTTTGATCTAATGTACTTTTTCCACAACCAGAAGGCCCTGATACAACTATCAAAATACCTTGTTCATTTTCTTTAATCATACATACCTCTTAAACTAATGTTAACATTTTAAAATATTTTAATCAACAATGTATAAACAAAAAAATATTGTTAATAATATTAATGGTGAATAAATATGAATGAAAACATGGAATTATTAAATTTTGTATATGAAAATGCAGAAATGTGTGTGCATTCACTTAATAATTTAAGTGATACACTTAGAAACAAAGACAACAAAATAAAAGGCTTAATTGAAGATGAATTAAAAGAATACAATAGTTTTCTAAAAGAATCAGAAAAATTGTTAAAGAAAAATAAAGTGGAACCAAAGAAAACTAATTTAATGGCTAAGATAAGTAGCAAAATGGGAATTGCAATGGAAACTATGAAAGATAATAGTGATCCAGCAATCGCATCTATGGTAATTGAAGGACTAACAATGAGAATAGTCGAGATGGAAACAAAAATAGAAAATTATAAAAAATTAGTAGATAAAAAAATATTAAAACTTTCAAAAAAATTTCTAAAATTTCAAGAAGAAGAAATAGAAAAATTAAAAACATTTATGTAATTTTACACATAAA
>CAVIUL010000122.1:0-4917 GCA_963645885.1 bacterium
AAGAATATTTGAGTCACTTTGTGGGTCAGAAGATATATTTAGTAAATATCCAAATCTAAAGAAAAAAGCATCATATTTAAAAGATGAGATAATTAAAGTATATCCAAGTATCAAAGATTCTAAACTTTTTAGTACTCTTAACTAAACTTGACAAATTTTAATAAAAGTATATAATATTTCCACACGGGGGATATTATGATATTATCAATAATAGATAAATATGTACAGTTATGTGTTGATAGATTAAGATTAGAACAAATTCTTAAAAAGACAGAAGAAAGACATGAAGAATCTCTTTCAAATGAAATAAGCACAGAACTATATAGATTAAATCAATCAATAAACTTTATTCATGAATGTATTATGAAAAGACTTAGTACATCAACACCAGGATCACTTTCAGACATAAATAAATGCTTAGAGCGTAAATCAACAAAAGTAAGAAAAGATATAACAACTTCAGAAGCAACAATAAAAATGATGAAAGATAATGCTAAAGTTGCTATTGCAAACAGTGATAAAACTGCTGCTAAAAGATATAAAGAATTACTAGAAGAAAGTGAAGCAAAAAGAAGAGAACAATTAGAAGAACTTAATTGTTATGATTGCGTAGCAAGTATTTGTAGTAAAGTACAATATTTATCATTAAGGACTAAATAAAAAATTTAGTCTTTTTTTATTGACATTTTTTTCTATAGTAATATAATTAATATGAAATATGTTTCACATAAGAAAGGAATGTTATGAAAGAATTTATTAGTGTAAAAAATTTAGTTAAAACTTACAAAGTTGGTACTAAGAATTTTAATGCCTTAGATGGTATAAGTTTTGATATTAAGAAAGGTGAATTTGTTTGTATTTTAGGACCTAGTGGTGCTGGTAAAAGTACATTATTAAACTTACTTGGTGGTATGGATACAGCAACAAGTGGAAGTATAGTAGTAGATAATGAAAATATTGAAAAATATGATAAAAATGAACTTACTAACTATAGAGCAGAAAATGTAGGATTTATATTTCAATTCTATAATGTACTACCTACATTAACTGTACTAGAAAATGTTGATATAGTAAAAGATATAGTTAAGAATCCAAAAAATAGTAAGGAAATACTAGAAAGTGTTGGACTTAAAAATCATATGAATAAGTTTCCAAATCAATTAAGTGGTGGTGAACAACAAAGAGTATCTATTGCTAGAGCTATCGCAAAGAATCCAAAGATTTTACTTTGTGATGAACCAACTGGAGCATTAGATTCTAAAACTGGAGTAGAAGTACTAAAACTATTAAAAAAACAATGCGAAAAAGAAAATGGTGAAAACACAGTTATTATAGTTACTCACAACTCACTAATCGCAGAAATCGCAGATAAAATTATTAGAATTAAAAATGGTAAAATAGATAATATTGAAAATAATAAACATCCAAAAAATATAGATGAGGTTGCTTGGTAATATGTTAAAAAGAAAGATGCTTCGTGATATAAAATTAAATTTATCACAATTCTTTACAATCTTTTTAATGGTTTTAATCGGAGTAATGGCATATGTAGGTATTGAAGCATATATGGATGGTATGCAATCAGCTTCAGACAAATTCTATAGTGAAAATAATCTACAAGACTTAAATGTCATTGGTGAAAACTTTACAAAAGATGATTTAAAGAAAATAAAAGAATTAAAAAATGTAAATGATGCAGAAAGAAAACTAAGTTTAACCGCAACAACAGATAATGATAAAACTTTATTATTAAATTTCATTGAGTCAAATAATATATCACAATTTTATATTGTCGATGGAGAAAAGTTTGATGTTAATAAACATGGAGTATGGCTTGACTCATACTATGCAGAAAAAAATAATATTAAAGTCAATGATGAAATAACTATTAAATATGATACATTTACTATTAAAGAAAAAGTACGTGGGCTTATAATGACTCCAGATCATATTTATGATGTTAAAGATGAATCAGAACTTTATCCAAATAGAGAAAATCTTGGCTTTGCATACGTTTCAATTAATGAAATGCCAGAAAGTTATATAAAAGAAAAAGTAATGAAAGAAATGGGAATTACTGATTCTAAAGTATTTGATAAGTATGTAAAAAACTTTAACTATAAAGATTATTTAGTATTTAACTATGTAATGGTAGACGTAAATAAAAAGTCAAATGTTAGTAAAGTAAAAAGCGATATAGAAAATAATATTGATAATGCACTTGCTGTTATTAATATAGAAGATACTGCTTCATATTTAACTTATCAAGGTGAAATAAATGAAGGTAAAACTTATGTAGGAGTATTCTCTGGACTATTCTTGCTAATCGCAATTCTATCAGTTATAACAACAATGACAAGAGTAGTAAATAAACAAAGAATACAAATAGGTACATTAAAGGCTTTAGGTTTCAAAGATTCAAAAATAATAATGCACTATGTAAGTTATGGATTATTTATTTCATTCGCAGCAGCAATATGTGGAATACTAGCAGGTTACTTCTTTATAGGAAAAACATTTATAGGACTTGAAATGTCATTCTTTGAGATGCCAAATGGTAAACCTATCATAGATATGCAAGATATATTAGTTTCACTTTTAGTTGTAATAATCACTTCATTTATTACTTACTTAACTTGTAAAAATATACTAAAAGAAAATGCAGCAGAAACCCTAAGAAGTAAACTACCAGATGTTAAAAAGAACTCACTTAACATTACAACAAAAGGCATATTTAAACGTATGAGTTTCCAATCTAAATGGAATATTAGAGATATCTTAAGAAATAAAATGAGAACTGTTATGGGAATAGTTGGAGTAACAGGATGTTGTATGCTTATCGTAACAGCATTTGGTATGTTAGATAGTCTTAACTATTTTGTTAAACTTCAATTTACAGATCTTTACAATTTCAAATATAAGTTATCTCTTAATAATGTAAATAATAAAGAATTAAAAGAAATAACTAATAAGTACGGAGATAACACTTCAGAAAGTCTAGGAATAGAGTTTTTAAATAATGATGAAAAAATATCAAGTACAATATTTGTTGATAACTCAAATGATTATGTAAGATTTGTTGATAATAAAAATAAATTCATAAAATTAGATAACACTGACGGAATATACGTAACTTATAAATTAGCTGAAAAATATAATCTTGAAAAAGGCGACACTATTAAATGGCATATATACGGAAGTGATAAATATTATGAATCTAAAATAGTTGGATTCAATAAAGATCCTCAAAATCAAATAATTACAATGAATAAAGAATACTTAGAAAAACTAAATATTAAATATGAACCAGATACAGTATATACAAATAAAGATTTAAGTAATGTAAAAGAAATAAAAAATGTAGAATTAATACAAGATAAAGTTGCTCTTGAAAGTGGTATGAGTAATATGCTTAATACTATGAAAACAATGATTATATTAATTATAGGAATCGCAGTAGTATTAGGTTCAGTTATAATTTATAACTTAGGAATCTTATCTTATACAGAAAAACAATATCAATTCTCAACACTAAAAGTACTTGGATTTAGTGATAAAAAGATTAAGAAAATATTCGTTATGCAAAATAACTGGATAGCTGTTATATCTATTATATTAGGTCTTCCACTCGGATATGCTTTAGTTGATTGGTTATTCAAAGAAGCAATCGAAGAACATTATGATTTCCAAGCACATATTGAACCATTAACATATTTAATTGCTGCTATAGGTACATTCATTGTTTCATACTTAGTTTCTAAATTCTTAGCAAGAAAAGTAAACAATATAGATATGGTAAGTAGTTTAAAAGGCAACGAATAGTGTTATAATATTTCTAAGGATGTGATATTATGAGCGAAATTAGAGAACCTATCAAAAAGACATCAATTGCTAAGAAAGAGAAAATAATCGAAAAAGGTTTTGAATTAATGTGCAACAAAGGCTACCATAATGTAACTTGTGTAGATATCGCACACTATGCTGGAGTATCAACCGGAATAATCTATCAATACTTTAAAGATAAAAGAGATATATTTATAAGTGGAACAAAAGATTATGCAAATAAAATAATGTTTCCAATGTTAGATATAATTGTTAACAAAAAGATAGATAAAAATAACTTAAAAGAAATATTAAGTAAGATGATAGATAGTTTTATTAAAACACACACAATAAAAAAAGAAGCACATGAAGAATTGATGGCGATGACTAATCTAGATGATGAAATTGCTAAAATATTCACAGAAAGTGAATTAAGAATGACTAAACAAATATCGGAAGTGTTAATAAAAAGTGGATTTGATGAAACTAATATTGAAGAAAAAGTTCACATAGCTATCAATATGATTGATAATTATTGTCATGAAGTAGTTTATCATAAACATAAAGATTTAAATTATGATGCTATGAAAGAAGAAATATTAAATATAATTGTTAGTATCTTATAGAAAGTAGAAATACTTTCTTTTTTTAATTATAGTATTTAAATTATTAAAGTGTGGTATAATAACTTCGAGCAATAGTGTTTGGGGTTAATCCTACTTTAGCGAGTCGTTAAAGAATCAAAATTACATGAAATATTAAATGGTAATATTACGAGGGACTTTCCTACACAAGGTGTAGCCGCTTCATTGCATTCCGCTTTAAGTCCATCTTCATATTACAATATCATTAAGTATTGCTCTTCCAGGAGGTAATAAATATGTGGAAATATATCGATAAAGAAAAATCCAAAGAATTTTTATTATCTCTTGGATTATTAAATGATAATATAAGTGATAAAGATAAAATAATTAAATTGTATTCTATAAGTAACAACGTAGAAAAGAACTATAAAATATTTAAAATAAAGAAAAGAAATGGTAAATATAGAACTATATACGAACCTAATTATACTTTAAAAGAAATACAAAAAAA
>CAVIUL010000123.1:0-4832 GCA_963645885.1 bacterium
TTATCCCACACAGTTCTTATTGTTTCATTATTAAATATTTTATTTATTAATAATTTTTGATTTTCTTTCATATTATGTCCTCCTATTATTATAGTTAGACGTAAATTTCAAATACACTTCTTTTTAATGCAAAATAAAAAGAAGCATTAAGCTTCTTAAAGGTCAAATAAACTAAGTTGTGAGCTTTCTGGTATTCCTTTGAATATTCCCATTGCTCTCATTTTATCTATTAGAGTTTGTGATACTTTGCATCTGCTTTGGAAGTCTTCAATACTAATAAATGGACGTTTTTTAGCTTCTGCTTCTATGTTTTTAGCAACAGTTTCACCAAGACCATCTATTGTTATGAATGGAGGAATGATTGTTTTATCATCTTCTACTCCGAAAGTAAGACCTTTAGATTTATAAAGATCAAACTCTGATACTCTTATGTGTCTTGCTGCCATTTCTAGAGCTACATTTAAGCATTCTTGTTGGCCTGCTTCTTTATTAGTTGCATCGTATCCTTTATTTTTAATTTCAATTATTTTGTTTTTAATAGCATCATATCCTTTGATCATTGCTTCTATATCAAAGTCTGTTGCTTTAGTTGAAAACCATGATGCATAGAAGTATGCTGGCATATGTACTTTATACCAAGCTATCCTAAATGCACTTGTAACGTATGCTGCTGCGTGTGCTTTAGGGAACATGTATTTGATTTTTTGACATGAATCAATAAACCATTCTTCTATTCCTGCTTCTTCCATAGTTTTTCTGTGTTCTGCCCATGTTGTTGGATCTTTTGATGCTTTACCTTTACGAACAAATTCCATTATCTTAAATGCTTTTATTGGTTTCATTCCTTTATACATTAGATATACCATGATATCATCACGACACCCAATAACGTCTTTGAATGGAACTCTTATTTTACCAGTTTCATCTGGTGTACATAAGTCTCTTGCGTTTCCTAACCAAACATCAGTACCATGAGAAAGTCCTGATATTTTAACAAGTTCTGCGAATGTTGTTGGTTTAGTTTCAGCAACCATTCCGATTGTAAATGGTGTACCAAATTCTGGAATACCAAGCGTACCTGTTGGACACATTATTTCTTCATTTGTAACACCCAATACTTTAGTTGATGTAAATATGCTCATTGTGTCTTTATCATCTAGTGGTACTTTTGATACATCGGTATGACTTAAGTCTTGTATAAGTCTTAATTGTGTTGGGTCTGAGTGACCTAATATATCTAGTTTTAATAGGTCTGCATCAATTGCATGGTAATCGAAGTGTGTTGTTCTCCATGCTGAATTAACATCATCTGCTGGGAATTGGAATGGTGTAAAATCAGACACTTCCATATAATCTGGTACAACTACTATACCACCTGGATGTTGTCCTGTTGTTCTCTTAACTCCAGTACATCCCATAGCAAGTCTTTCTATTTCACAACTTCTTTTATCCATTATTCCTTTATCTTCAAAATAACCTCTTACGAAACCATATGCTGTTTTTTCTGCAACTGTACCTATTGTTCCTGCTCTATATACATTATCAACACCGAACAATACTTTCGTATATTCATGAGCTGATGCTTGGTTTAAATCTGAGAAGTTAAGGTCTATATCTGGTACTTTGTCTGCATTAAATCCTAAGAATGTTGCAAATGGCATGTCTTGTCCATCTTTAATCATTTTTTCTCCACAATTTGGACAAATTTTATCTGGAAGGTCAAAACCACTTGAATAATCTGCTCCGTATGGTTTTCCTTCTTCATCTAAGAATAAACTTGTTTGACATTTTGCACATCTATAGTGTGCTGGAAGAGGGTTAACTTCTGTTATACCCATCATTGTTGCGACGAAACTACTACCTACAGAACCTCTTGATCCTACTAGATATCCTTCATCATTTGAGTGTTTAACAAGTCTTTGAGCGATTAGGTATATTGGATCAAATCCTCCACCAATTATTCCACCAAGTTCTTTTTTAACTTTTTTGGCTAGTGATTTTTCGTTTAATTCTCCGTCTTCTTCAGTCCATTTGCTCTTAACACTTTCTCCGATAAGTTCTTTTACTTTATCAAACCCTTCTAGTAATGTTTCATGAAGGCGGGCAAATGTTTCTATTTCTAAATCTTCAGGAGTAATATCTGGCTTTTCTGTTTTGATTCTATCATTCCAATACTTGAATATTACATCACCATAAAGTTCTTTTGAAATACGTTCTTCTATATTATGTGGTAACGGATCTCCGTACCATTCTTTGGCTTTTTCAAATACTAGGTCTGTAACAACTCTTGGACAATCTAAGTAACTTTGTCCATCATCAGCTTTAACTCTTGGACTAAATGGAATACCACCTGTATCTATAATAACTTCGAATTCTCCAACCATATCACAAATCTTATTTGTATTTGTAACTACTATTTCATAAGCTAAATCTTTATCTAAGAAATCAAAATCATTAAGCATTTCATTAGTTGTTCTAAAATGTTGTGATGGAATGTTTGTAATGTTACTTTTAGCAAGTGGATGTCTTCCTCCACCTGGTACTTTTTGATTTATTATGATTTCTCTATATATTTTATCTTCTCTTGTAAAGTGATGTACGTCTCCTGTAGCTACTATCATTTTACCTGCTGACTTTGTAGCTTCAATTACTTTCTTGATATGATTTTTTAATTCGAATGTATTTGCAAAGTCACTCGTTTGTATTAAGTGATCATATACTTCCGGAGGTTGAACTTCTACATAATCATAGAAATTAATTATATTGGTTAACTCTTCACCATCTTTACTTCTTGCCTCTTTAAATACTTCTGACTCATAACATCCACTACCTATAAGTAATCCTTCTCTTAATTCATTTAATTTACTTCTAAGTATTCTTGGTGTCTTATATAGATATGTTGTGTTTGCTAAAGAAATAATTTTAAACATATTTTTAAGACCAGTTCTATTTAGTGCGATTGCATTAAAATGATAAGTTCTACCAAATTTATATATTTCATCTTTACTAATTAATCTTTCTAAATCACTTATTCTTTCATAGTTTTGGCCTATTAATTTTTGACACATTTTATGGAATACTAATGCTGTTCCTTCAGCATCGTAGTCAGCTCTATGGTGACTTTCTTCATCGAATGGAACATTATATCTTTTAACTAATGCTGATAAGCTATGTCTTGCAAATCCTTGATCCAATGCTCTTGATAATTCTAAAGTATCTATTACAGTGTTTTTAAATTCTCCAAGATTATATTTTCTCATGGCGCTTTCAATAAATGAAATATCGAATTTAGCATTATGAGCAACCATTGGTGCGTCTCCTGTCCATTCTAGAAATCTCTTGGTTACTTCTTCTTCAGTACCAGCATCTTTAACCATTTCATCTGTTATTTCGGTAAGTTCTGTAATCTTATCTGGTATATGTCTTCCTGGATTAATAAATTCATCAAATCTATCTATTATTGCACCGTTTTGTATTTTAACAGCACCGATTTCAATCATTTGATCTCCTGATGCTGCATTAAAACCAGTTGTTTCTGTATCGTATACTACAAATGTTGTATCTTCAAGAGTTTTATCTGATGGTCTTACTACTATTTCTACAGTATCATCTACTAAAGTAAGTTCTGTTCCATAGATTCCTTTAAATTTCTTGCTTGGATCTTCTTGCTTTTTATTATATCCTTGAATAATACCGTATGCTATAGGGAAAGCTTGACATCCATTATGGTCTGTTATTGCTACACCTCTATAACCCATTTCTATTGCTCTACTTACTAATTCACAAGTGTGTGCTCCAAGATCTAGTTTTGTAACACCATCCATTTGACTCATCATTGTATGAGCATGTAATTCTACTCTTTTAACCTCAGCATCATCTGTTAATTTTTGTTCTTTCTTTTCATATGTTTCTATATCATTGATACCGAATTCATAATCATTACTTCTTTGATTATATTTAATATTTCCTCTGAATTTATACCACTTATCTTTTTTAATATTTGAAAGAAGATAATCAAATTCTTCTTGTTTCTTTGTGAAGATATTTGCCATTATACTATCAGTATAATCAGTTAATTTAAGTGTAATTATAAACCATCCACTTTGAGTACTTTTAGAGTCAACTCCAAATACTTTAGCTATTAATACCACTCTATCTTCGTTAGTTATTAAGTTCTTTATTTCTGATGCTTCTCCAGCTATTGGATTTCCTTTAATAGTTTTTCTCACTTCTTTATTTACTATTTTTTCGGTAGTAGTATTTAATTCTTTTTTGAATTTTTCTCTTTCTTCTTCGTTTATATTAGGAGTAACTTCTACATCATCAAATCCCATATCACTCATAAATATTTCTATTTTTTCTTTTATTTCTTCTATTTTGTTATACTCTGCTGGATTTAGAACTTCTATATTTATTTTATTATTTTCGAAAGTTATTTTGTTTCTATCAATACAATTTAGCATTGGACATTTGCTTACTAAAATATCAAAATAATAATCAAAGTATTCTTTAAATAACAGTGTATTATTTTCTACTATGAATTTAAATCTTACTTCGTCTGCTCCTTCTAGTGTTTTTCCTTTTTCATATGTTTCTTTAAAAGCTTCTATTGGAGGAAGTGAATCTATATTAATAACCATAGTCATTCTATTTTCTTTGCGTCTTAAAAGTACTTCTTTTAAAGAAGCATTTTCATAATATTTTAAATATTCTTTATTAAAATCTATCGCATTAAAAAATCTAATTAACTTATCGTCTTTCACTTACCTCACCCTCTTCAATTATACATAACAAAAAAAATTATATCAATAAAGTTTGACATAATTTTTATT
>CAVIUL010000124.1:0-4826 GCA_963645885.1 bacterium
AAAGTAACTGATTCTTCTTTTCTCATTATATCTTTAATATAATTAGAGAAAGATATAAGTTTTCCAACTTCATATGAAGATAATGGAGTACTAATAATATTTACTTTATTCTTTTTAGCTTTTGCTATTAATTCTGGAGATAATTCTATTCCAGCTATAACTATTATAAGTTTTACTTTGCTTTCTATAGCATAGTCTAATATAGCAGCTCTATCTCCGATTATTAGAATATAACTATTATCAAGTGTTACTCTTTCTAAGAATGTTGCCTTAGCATAAGTTGCTGCTAAAACATTACCTGATATTTCTTTATCAAACTTAAGTATTTCTTTTCCTTTTAAAACACTTATTAGGTTTCCATATGAAGTATTTATTTTGTGGAAATCTCCTGTTATGATTTCACGAGCTACTTCTTTTAATGAAACATATCCAAAATATTTATTCTTATTTTCAACTACTGGGATACCTGTAAGAGAATATTTATTCATAAAATCAAATGCATCTTTTATAGGAACATTTTTATCAATGAAACATCCTTTATGATATGCTACATCTTTAATTTGTAATTTTACATCATTTAAGTGATATGGTTCTTTTACACCAAAATAATTTAGAGCATATTTTGTTTCAGGATTTAAATTGCCTAGTGTTGATGCGACTGTATTCATACCCATTTTATTCTTTAAGTATGATAATGCAATTGATGCACATACTGAGTCTGTATCTGGATTTTTATGTCCGAAAATATATGTTATTTTTCCATTCATTTACTTCATCCCCTTTTGTATCCGTAAATAATACCACAATTTTGTTAAAAAATAAAGTTAAAATTCGATTAAATCGTAATTTCTTGTACCAACTTTTAATTTTTCTGCTTCTTCTATAGTATGAATTCCATTTCTAGATTCAATTCTTTCTATTAAATGATCTTTACCTGGATCAGTAGAATTATAAACTAAATCTATACAAGCTTGGTCTAATGCGACTGGATCAGTAGAAGCTAAAATACCAATATCTTTCATACATGGATCTTCTGCAACTGCACAGCAATCACAGTCTACTGACATATTTGCCATTACATTTATAAATGCAATATTTTTTTCATAATCAATTATTGTTTTATCTGCTTCTGCCATTGATTCTAAGAATGAATCATGATCTGCTGTCCATATTTCTTCTGGTTTACCAGCTCCATGGATATTAGCTTTTCCATGACTTGATGCAAGGCCTATTGATATATTTTTAAGAGCTCCACCAAATCCTCCCATTGGATGACCTTTAAAGTGTGATAATACTAACATTGAATCATAATTTTCAATATTCTTACCAACATAATTAACTTTTAAATGTTTTCCTTCTTTAACAGGTAATTCTATTTCAGCATCTTTATCTAATAAATCAACATTATAATATTTAGACCACTCATGTTCTTCTAAAAGTTTTAAATGTTTTTCACTTGTATTTCTTGCGCCATCATATGCTGTATTGCATTCTACAACTGTTCCATTAACATAATCAATTATATCTTTATAAAACAAAGGCTTTAAATAATTTTGATTTCCCTTTTCACCACTATGAACTTTTACTGCAACTTTGCCTTTAAGTTCTACTCCTAATTTTTTATAAATTTCTAATAATTTTTCACTACTAATCTCGCGTGTAAAATAAACTTTACTTTTCATATGTCATCTCCTTTATAGTTATATGTCTATTATATCATAATTGCTTTTAATAATTATTTAAATTTGTTATAATGTTTACGTGAGTTTTATGAAATATGACAAAGAGTTTTTAGAATATATAGATGAAATTATCAATAATAAAGAATTTTTAAAGAGAAAAAAGTTTATGCATCATGTAAATGAAAGCGTTTATGATCATTCAATGAAAGTGGCATATGAATCTTATAAATTTGCTAAAAAACATCATTTAAATGTTAAAAATATATGTGTTGGCGCTATACTTCATGATTTTTATTTTAAACCATGGCAAGATGATCACACTAAAAAGAAATTCAGAGAGTTGCACGGATTTGTTCATGCTAGACAAGCCTTATACAATGCTAGAAAGCATTTCCCACATTTAATGAATCCAATGGTAGAAGATATTATATTAAGACATATGTTTCCACTTAATATAAGGCCACCTAAATATAAAGAATCGTGGGTAGTAACTATGATGGATAAAAAATGTTCATTAAATGTTCTTAAGCATCCAAGTGAATATCCTAAATATTTAGGAATTAAGAAAAGGAGAATTAATAGATGTTTGATTTAAAAGTATTATTTTTATTATTTATTATTTATTCAGTAACTGGATGGATTATTGAGGTAATTGCTACTTATCCAGATACAAAATGTTTTGTTAATAGAGGATTTCTTATTGGGCCTTATTGTCCAATATATGGAAACTGTGCTATTGCGATGATACTATTATTGCATAATGTAACAAATCCAATACTATTATTTATATTATCAATTATTATATGTAGTGCTGGTGAATATGTAACAAGTTATGTAATGGAAAAATTATTTCATGCTAGATGGTGGGATTATACTAAAAATAAATTTAATTTAAATGGAAGAATTTGTTTAACAAATAGTTTAGCTTTCGGTGTATTAGGGTTTTTATTAATTAAATTTGTAAATCCATTTGTTGTAGGATTAATTACTAAACTATCTCCTACTATGATGAATATACTGTTCTATACAATACTTATACTTTTCTTAATTGATAATGTTATATCATTTAAAGTTATATTTAAGATTAAAAATATGTCTATTAAGTATGTTCACTTAGATAATACTAAAGAAATAACTGAAAAAGTCAAAAAGATATTAAGTGATAATGTACTTGCTAAAAGAGTATTTAAAGCATTTCCAAATATTAGATTTAAATTTAATTTAAAAGAAAAGATGAAAGTTTTAAAAGATAAAGCTGTTTCAATTAAAAATAACTACAAAAAATAGAATTTGTGGTTATTTTTTTATTATTTCATTGTAAAGTTTACATATAATTTTATATATTGATAAGTTATTGCTGTATAATTAAATTGGAGGCGTGTAATAATGTTTGAAAACAAGAAAATTTTTATTCTTGGTATGGCTAGAAGTGGTTATCAAGCTGCTAGAGTCTTAGCAAAAAGAGGTAACACTATTGTATTAAATGATAAAAATGCTAACCAAGATAAAAATCATATTAAAGAATTAGAGGATTTAGGTGTTAAGGTTATTTTAGGTGATCATCCTGATGATATTTTAGATGAATCATTTGATTATCTTATTAAAAACCCTGGTGTTCATTTTGATCATAAGTATTTAAAATATGCAGAAGAACACGGTATTAAAGTAATAAATGAAATAGAAATGGCTTATCATTTACTTCCAAAAGGAGTTAAATTAATAGCTATTACTGGTACTAATGGTAAGACTACTACAACATCATTAACTTATGAAATAGTTAGTGCTGCTTTTCCAGGTAGAACTCACTTAGCTGGTAATATTGGTTTCCCTCTTTGTGAAGTTATCGAAAATATAAAAGAAAATGATTATTTAGTAATGGAAATTGGCGTTCCACAACTACATGATTTCTATGATTTTAATCCAGATATTGCAGTTCTTACTAATATTTATGAAGCACATTTAGATATGTTCGGAACTCGTGAATACTATAATGAAACTAAACTTAGAATATTCCAAAACCATACTTCTAAAAATATTGCTATCATTAATAAAGGAAATGAAGATGCATATAGAATCACTAAAGATATAAAGAGTACTAAAAAGTACTTTACTAGTAAAGAGAAAATTGATGGTGCTTATTTAGAAAATGGTAAGATTTATTACTATGGTGAAGAAATTATTGATACTAAAGATATTAAATTACAAGGAAATCATAATTATGAAAATATTATGTGTGCAATTATGATTGCTAAAGAACTTGGTATTTCTAATGAAATTATGTGTAAGGCTATCAGTGAATTTAGTGGTGTTGAACATAGAATAGAATACGTAAGAACTTTTGAAGGAAAAGACTTCTATAATGATTCTAAAGCTACTAATGTTACTTCAACTCAAATAGCATTATCTGCGTTTAAAAAACCAACTGTATTAATTTTAGGCGGACTTGAAAGAACTCAAAGCTTCTTAGAATTAAAAGATTATTTAGTAAATACTAAAGCAGTTGTATGTTATGGTGAATGCAAAGAAAGATGTAAAAAAGAAATAGAATCAATGGGTATTAAATGTACTATGGTTAATAATTTAACTGAAGCAGTAGATGTTGCTAATAAAGAAAGTGTTAGTGGAGATGTTGTTCTTCTTAGCCCTGCAGCTGCATCTTGGGATCAATATAAATGTTTTGAAGATAGAGGAGACGAATTCAAAAAACTTGTTAAAGAATTATAGGAGTTAAAATGAAAATTATATGTGAACATTGTGGTACTAGTATAGATTTAGACAAAGATAAAATTTGTCCTAACTGTAAAGCACCATATTCAAAAAATCAAGATTATAATGAATATAAAGAAACCATAAAAAAAGAAAAAGATATAGATATTAAAAGTAAAGAACTAGATAATGAAATAAAAGAAAAAACTAAAGATATAATGGATACTAGTTTAAAAACTGTTAAATCATCTTTTGCTGTTGGAAAAATAATGTTTATAGTAATTAGTGTATTTGCTCTTGCTATTATAATTACTGTAATTATTCATATGATAAATTTTGATAATGATTTTAATAATTCTAGAGACGATGTTAATAATATGAATGAAGTTAAGAATGATTCAACATATGATAAAGCCAATGAACAATATGAAAAAATAA
>CAVIUL010000125.1:0-4577 GCA_963645885.1 bacterium
AATTATTTAAACTTTTATTCTTTTAAATGATTTTAATATATGTTAAAATATTACATAGATAAGAGAGGTAACTATCGTGGGAAAAATAATATCATTAGTAAATCAAAAAGGTGGAGTAGGCAAGACAACAACAAGTATAAATTTATCAAGTTCCCTAGGGCACTTAGGTAAAAAAGTTTTACTAATTGACTTAGATCCACAAAGTAACAGTACAACTGGACTTGGGATAGATAGAGGTAAAATCAAAAAAAGTATATATAATGTAATAATGGGTGAATGTGATATCAAAGAAACCATTATTAAAACACCATTTAAAAATTTAAGTATTATTCCTGCATTAATAGATTTAGCAGGTGTTGATATAGAGTTAATTCAAATAAGTGTACAAGATAAAGAATTTATAATCACAGAACAATTAAAAAAACAATTAGATACTATTAGAGATAGATACGATTATATAATTATAGATTGTCCACCAAACTTAGGTATACTAACAACTAATGCATTAGCTGCATCTGATTCAGTGTTAATACCAATTCAATGTGAATATTACTCATTAGAAGGAGTTAATCAATTATTACATACAGTTCTTAGAATCCAACAAAAAGTTAACTCAAATTTAGATATAGAGGGAGTTTTATTAACAATGCTAGATGGAAGAACATTACTAGGTTTAGAAGTAGTTGAAGATGTACGCAAATTCTTTAATGAAAAAGTATTTAGTACAATTATTCCAAGATTAGTTAAACTAGTAGAAGCACCATCACATGGAAAACCAATACTAGAATATGATCCAAAAAGTAAAGGTGCCCTAGCATATTTAAATTTAGCCAAAGAGGTGATTGAAAGAAATGGAAACAAATAAGAGAAAAGCACTAGGAAGAGGTTTAGAACAATTATTTAGTAATGAGTCATTATACGTAAATCCAATTGATCCAATTGAAGAAATAGTAGAAAATACTCCAAAAGAAGATATTGTTGAATTAAACGTAAGTGAACTTAGAAGTAATCCATATCAACCAAGAAAAACTTTTGAACAAGAAAAATTAGTAGAACTAGCAAACTCAATTAAAGAGTTCGGTGTATTAGAACCAATTATTGTTAAAAAGACTATAAAAGGTTATGAAATAGTAGCCGGAGAAAGAAGAAAAAAAGCATGTGAATTAGTTGGAGTTGAAAAAATACCAGCTATTATAAAAGATTTTACTGATGAAGAAATGATGCAAATAGCTCTTCTTGAAAATATACAACGTGAAGACTTATCAGCAATCGAAGAAGCAGAAGCATATGCAAACTTAATTAAAGCATTAAATATAACTCAAGAACAACTAGCTAATAAAATAGGTAAAAGTAGAAGCTATATAACAAATATGTTAGGACTTTTAAATTTACCAGAATCAGTTAAAAATGATATATTACATGGATTAATATCAATGGGACATGCTAAAGTATTAAGTAAACTTGAAAATGAAGAATTAATTTTAGAACTAGCAGAAAAAATAAAATTAGAACATTTATCAGTTCGTGCTTTAGAAGCATTAGCTCAAAATCCTAACTTCAAAAGAAAAAATGAAGTAGTAAAAATAAAACCAGTTAATAATTATGGCTATGTAGAAGAAGCTATGAGAGATGCTATTGGTAGTAGAGTTAAAATTAAAAATAAAAAAATAATCATTCCATTTAATAGTGACAAAGACTTAGAAAGAGTTCTTGAAATATTAAATATAGAAGTGAAAGTTGATTAAAATGAATAAAGAGTATAAAATAGGAAGCAAAGTTATTATGAAAAAACCACATCCTTGTGGAACAAACCTATGGGAAATCACAAGAGTAGGCGTTGATATTAAAATCAAATGCATTAAATGTGGTAGAAGCATAATGATGGATAGAATTGAATTTGATAAAAAACTAAAGAAAGTTGAGGAAATTTAATGTTTAAAAAGAAATTAAAATTAAGTCCTATAATGACCTTTATAATTTTAATCTTCGTAACAATACTTTTAAGTGGTTTTCTACATTTAGTTAACACTCAAGGTGAGTACACAACAGTTAATAAAGTATCAAATGAACTTATTAACAATGTAGTAGAAGTAAAGAGCTTATTTAGTACTAAAGGTATTAAACATATTATAACAACAGCAGTTAATGGATTTGTTAACTTCGAACCATTAGGTGCACTTATAATAGTTCTTATAGGAATAGGAGTTCTAGAAAAAACTGGTTTCATGAAAACATTCTTCACGATACTAACTAGAAATTCTAAGAGATACACAATAACATATATACTAGTATTCTTAAGTTTAATATTTTCGTTATTAGGTAAAGTTGGATTTGTAGTTATGCTACCAATAGGTGCGCTACTATTCAAATACGGAAGAAGAAATCCACTTGGTGGAATTATTGCATCGTTTGCATCCCTTTCATTTGGATATGGAATAAATGTATTTATGTCAGCAAATGATAGTTCATTATTAACAATGACATTAAATGCAGCAAACGTAACAGATCCAAAATATAAAATTGGAGTATTCTTCGCATTATTTATAATGATAGCAGTATTAATAATTACATCTATAGTATTTACTCATATAACAGAGAAAAAAATAATGCCTAAGTTACCTAGAATGGAAACTGAAGAAGAAGAAGTAAAAATCACAAATAGAGAATTAAGAGGATTAATTATAGGATTAGGTGCTGGATTCTTATATACACTAATAATTATTTATATGATTATTCCAGGACTACCTTTATCAGGAGCATTACTTGATTCAAGTAGTACAAAATATATAGATATGCTTTTCGGAGTAAATTCTATGTTTAATAAAGGATTCATATTTATAGTTACATTATTATTTGTAATAATTGGACTTGGATATGGATTAATGACAAAAACAATAAAAAATAATAATGATATAGCTGAAAGTTTAGGATACTCACTAGATGGAATTGGAAGTATATTAGTACTATTATTCTTCGCATCATTATTCATTAATATTTATGATGAAAGTGGAATAGGAATGGTATTAGTAGCTTGGACATCTAAAATAATAGGTGGACTAAAGTTTTCAGGAATTGGATTAATATTAACAGTATTTGCATTAGTAGCAATAGTTAACATATTCTGTCCAAGTTCAACATTAAAATGGAGTATGCTATCAGGAAATACAGTAACAGTATTAATGGCAGAAAGTATTAGCCCAGAATTTGCTCAAGTAATTTTCTCAGCAGCAGATTCAGTAACTAAAGGACTTACACCATTATTTATGTACTATGTAATATATATAGCATTCTTAGAAAAATATAATAAAAGCAATGAAACAATTACATTATTTGGTAGTGCGAAATACATGATACCATATGCAACATATATAACTGTTATTTGGGCAGTAGTATTAGTAGCATGGTACTTAGTTGGACTACCAATAGGAATTAATACATTACCGGGGGTAACATATGGCGCTTAAAGCAGGAATTATAGGTCTTCCAAACGTAGGAAAAAGTACATTATTTAACGCAATAACAAAAAAGAACATCTTAGCAGCTAACTATCCATTCGCAACAATTGATCCAAATGTTGGGGTAGTTACTGTACCAGATAAAAGATTAGAAACATTAAACGATATGTATATGCCAGAAAGATTAATACCAACTCAATATGAATTTATTGATATAGCTGGTTTAGTAAAAGGAGCTTCAACTGGAGAAGGATTAGGAAATAAATTCTTAGCAAACATTCGTGAAGTTGATGCAATTGTACAAGTAGTAAGATGTTTTGAAAACAAAGATATTATTCATGTAGAAGGTAATATTGATCCAGTACGTGATATAGAAATAGTTAACTATGAACTTATTCTAAGTGACCTTGAAATAGTAGAAGGAAGACTATCTAGAATAGAAAAGAAAGCAGTAACATCAAATGATAAAGAAGCACTTTACGAAGTTGCACTTCTAAAAAAACTACAAGGAATACTAAGTAGTGGAAAAATGCTTAGATTAGAAACATTTGATGAAAAAGAAAATAAATTAATTAAAACATACAATTTAATAACACAAAAACCATTCATTTATTTAGCAAACGTATCAGAAGAAGATTTACTATCAAAAGATAATGAATATGTAAATAAAGTACGTGAATATGCTGCTAAAGAAAATGCAAGTGTAGTACTTATGTGTGCTAAAATAGAAAGTGAACTTTCAGAGTTAGATGAAGAATCTAAACAAGAATTCTTAAGAGATTTAGGAATTCAAAATAGTGGTTTAGACCAACTAATTCATAACACATATCATCTACTTGGACTTAAAACATTCTTTACAGTAGGTAAAGATGAAGTAAGAGCATGGACATTTAAAGATGGAATGAAAGCACCAGAATGTGCAGGACTTATTCATACAGACTTTGAACGTGGATTCATAAAAGCAGAAGTAATGAGTTATGATGACTTAGTAAACTATGGAAGTGAACTAAAAGTAAAAGAAGCAGGTAAAGCAAGACTTGAAGGAAAAGAATATGTAATGCAAGATGGAGATATTTGCTTATTTAGATTCAATGTTACAAAATAGACCGAAAGGTCTTTTTT
>CAVIUL010000126.1:0-4494 GCA_963645885.1 bacterium
CCAACCGGCTATTAGAGTAGCCGGTTTTAGAAAAATTGTCTAAATCGTGATTTTCCAAATGATTTGAATGATTTGCATGATTGTTTTTATACATAAAAAATCGACTCCTTAATCTCAATTTCGTTTAAGGAATCGCTCACCCAAATATATATCTTGATGTATATTTAAATATCGTTTAATATCTAAATATACAAGATTATAAAAACAACTCAGTGTTTTTTTCTTTGAATGATGTCGTTCACAAACTTTGGTCAGGGCGTGAGCGACTCCTTTTTATTTTGTTATTAATATAACACTATCAAAAGACTTGGTCTAATCAGATCAAGTCTTTTTTTATTTAAGCATTTGTATTATCTGGTAAACAGTTAAAACTACTAAAACACCAAGTACATACTTACTTGTTATAAAATTCTCAAAGGCTTCTCTGAATTTCATTTCTTCAACTCCTTTTATTGCTTTATTCCAATTTCCTTATTGGTCGGAACCTACAGGGCTTTATGTGTTGTTGAGTTGGTACTTTCTTGGGATTAATCCCAATTCAAGTCCAACCAACTCGCTAACAAGTTAGCTAACACATAGCCCATTCCAACCAATAAGTTTTCTCGGCATAAATGCATGTTCTATAAGTGCATACCTCTATCTCGTTTTTGATTCTTTTGTTGTTCTTGTTGCTGTTCCTGTTCTGAATATAATTCTGGATTCATTTTTTTATCTAAGTTTCCTGCTAAACCATTTAGTTTTGGTTCATCTTCTGTTAACTTATTAACTCTTTCCGCAAAGGTATTTCTTCCTAAAACTCGTTCTAACTCTTTTAGTAAGATTTTTAAAAGCTTTAACGCTATTTCTATATTCTCTTTAAGTGGCTTTGCATTTTCGTAAAGTTGGTTAAAATTATCGTCTGCGTTTTCAATACGCTCAACTGCTTTATTTAATAAATCATCTTTCTCTCGTATTTCCTTATCTTTATCATCTAAGGCTCTACCAGACTTTATATACTCGTAATCTTCCGAAATATCTTGAGCAGCTTTTATCTGTTTCTGAAATTCATTGAAATCTTTTTGGCTTATTACAACATTTCCAGTTTCTTGTATTTCTTTGCTAAATAAACCACCTACTTTTTCAGTTTCTTGCTCATACGGAACATTTATAGGCTTTTTAAGCGTATTTAACGATTTTTGGTACTCTTGCATTAATTTATCGTTCTTTTGCTTTATATGGTCTGTTTTTTGGCTCTCACGTTCATATTCTTGCTTATGATATTCTGTTTTTTGTTTATACTGACTTATTTGCTCATGTTTAGCATTTGTTACTTGTCTTGATTGCCCACGTTCTAAATCATATCCTCGTTGTTTAACATGCTCATTAAATCTATCTTGAAACGCTGTTAAAGCTTTTTTATTACCTACAACTTCTTTAGCACTTAAACGACCATCATCAGTTATTGGAACAACGCCATAATGCATATGTGGTGTTTTTTCGTCCATGTGAACTGTTGCATATAATAAATTATCTTTACCGTATTCTTGTTCTAAAAACTCTTTAGCATATTCAAAAAACTGCTTTGTATCTTCTGGCGTTTGATTATCAAAGAAATCATTGTCTGATGTAATTAAACCATCAATGTGTTTAATCGCGTCTGTTCTAATTTTTCTTTTGCCTGTATAATTCTGTTCGATTTTTTCATCAATCAAGTTATTAAAATTCTGTTTATTAGCATTTACCAAATCATAATTTAAGTAAGTTTTACTATGGTCTATATCTTCATTTTCATAATTATTATTTTCTCTTTGAACATGTTTTTGTATGCCCGTTGTATTTGTTCCAGATTTAACTTTTGAAACTCTAACAATGGAATAAGACATATAAAAATCACTCCTAAGCACAAAGGTTTCATGTGTATTTAATAGTTTAAGTCTAACACACTAGACTTATTTTTAATAAGTCGTTAATACGTGTGCTCTGCGAGGCTTAAACCTGTTTTTGCTAACGCAAAAAATGAGTGGCAAAATGCTAGCCACTCATAGTTCTAAACCAAAATATAATATAACTATTCAAACTGCTTTTCAGAACGTTTAAATACAATAATCGTCAAAAGACAACATAAAATAATAAGGATAGCCATGGCTACAAGAATATTACTATACACTCCAGAAGAATAATTTATAAATTCCAGAACTAGTTTACGATTAATCAATTGTAGTGACAATAAACCTCCTACAATTGCTATACCTGTTCCCTCTGATAAAAAACTTGTGAAATTTAGCAAACTCATTCCAGAAGCAACTTCTTCTTCAGAAAGACTACTTGATACTATTTTTGATATAACTGTTTTAGTAAAAGATAATCCGCCCATAACAAATATAAACATAAAAGTAGTCAACCACATACTAAACTCAACAAAAAATGCAATAGTTAAAAAACTTATAGAGATAGACAATGATCCTAAAATAAAAACAAATAATGATCCTTTTCTATCCACTAAAAAACCACCAAAATAACCAAAAACAATAACACTCATGGTTCCAGGAAAAATAACACTATTACCTATTGTCGCTACATTTACATGATAAATAGTTTTCATCATATAAGGCACCATTGATATAAAACCAGCTACTATAGAAAATATTAGCCCACCAGAAAACAAACCAAGCATAAACGGAATGTTTTTCCCTAGTTTAGGATTAATAAAAGGGTTAGAAACTCTTGAAATATGTTTAATAAAAATCACAAAAAAGATTGTGAAGAGTATTAAAAAAGTCCAATTATAATTTGTCGTAAATAACATAAAACATATAATACTTATAGACATTAAAACAATACCTACGATATCTAATGTATTTTTTGTTGATTTACCAGGTACCATTACTTTAATAAGAAAAGGTATAGTTACTATTGTAATCATAGGAAGTATAAGTAGGTAAGACCAATGAATATAATGTGCTATTATTCCCCCTATTGAAGGACCTAACCCTTCACCTAAAGCTACAATTGATCCTATAAAACCAAAGGCTTTGCCTTGTTTTTTTCTTGTAATATTTCTAGCTACAACCACCATAATCAGTGAAGGGAATGCAGCAGATCCTACTCCTTGTACTAACCTACCAAAAATCAAAATAAAAAAGTGATTGTGACCAATAAAAGCAATCAATGAACCAAGACAGCTCAAACTAATACCAATAATTAACAATTTTTTTATATTTATATAATCAGATAATTTTCCATATACTGCTGTTCCTATCGAAAAAGTTAACATATATGCAGTGTTTACCCAGTTTGTAATTCCAGGAGTAGTATTAAAATGATTTGCAATATCAGGTAAAGAAACATTTAAAACCATTTCATTTAATACACTAAAAAATGAAAGAATACAAAGCCAAAATAAAACGCTATAAAACAAACCTTTAAATTTTTTATATAAACTAAACAATTTTACCTCTTTACTTGAGGTGACTAAAGTTTATAGGGGTAAATTATTCTTTCACCTCATATAAATTCCCCAAATTTTTAAATAGACACTTCATAAAAAAATCCTCCTAAATTAGAATAGTTTAAATATATCATTTTTGTTCAGTAATATTAATATGTACACTATTTCCAAAATTTAAATTCATGTTGCCAAAAATCGATTTGTTTTTGCAATTGTTTTTCGTTCGCTTTTAAAGTCGATTTCATTAAGTCCGTTAAATCGACTGGCGAAATTTCTTTTATCAAATTCTTATATTTTGTTCTAGAATTTCTGTGAAGCTTTCCCCATTCTTCTTCATCACTCAATAACATAAAAACTATTGCTCTATCCGCAGTGCGTTGGATAGTTTTCCAATCTGGTTGCAAGATATGTAAATCACTAAAGCAATCATTCCAGTAATCCACCATATCTCTTTTAAGTTCGATTTCTACACGCCATAAATGTTCAGACATAACTTCAGCATCTGCATTATCTTTACGTTCTTGCTTTTTATTATAAATTCTAATAAATCTATTACTATCTCTCACGCCAAAATATTTTGTTTCTGGCTTACCATTACGACCATAAAAAATAGTTTTCTTAACTGCTTTATCAGACATTGCATAGTAGTCACTCAAATCATCTTCAAAATCAAAGGCTAAATCTAATCTTGTAAAACCGTCATCTTCCATGTAGCTTATTATATTTTGTTTTAACCAAATCATTTCATCTCGTGTAAGTTTGTTTGGATTAAATTCAATACGCATATTACGTCTATCCCAACTATCTGCTTTCACTTTGTCATATTCAATATAAACTTTTTCTTGAAGTGCTTTAGCTTTAAACTTTGTTTGAAGAATATCCCAAAGTCTTATTTGGGGCTCTACACTCATAAATTTAGAAAGGGCTTGAGCGTTGTCTCGGTTGAGATTTCCAACGATCGTCATTGCATCAAAACTTAATTTTGGATCAGATATGCACACAGTATGTGCGTCCAACCGGCTATTAGAGTAGCCGGTTTTAGAAAAATTGTCTAAATCGTGATTTTC
>CAVIUL010000127.1:0-4470 GCA_963645885.1 bacterium
TAAGCAAATTATTATGTAAGTTTTCTGTTTCAGTATTTATTCTTGGAACATAAGTGCAACGATAGTATTTTAGATTGCTTTGTATTCCATCAGAATATTTTGATTTATCTTTTCTAAAGCCAGTTATAATCGTTTTTAATCTTTGATAAGTAATTTTTTCACAAATTTCATTTTCGTTATTTGTGCATAAAATAAATTGTCTATTTCCATTATCCTCTTTATTTAATTCTAACACTGCTTGTCCTGTAGTTCCAGATCCAGCGAAGAAATCTAAAACAATAGCATTTTTATTGTTATAAATTTTCATCAATATTTTTATTAATGAAGTGGGTTTTGGGTAATCAAAAATAGAATTTTTAAATATGTTTGTAAGTTCTTTTTTGGCTATATCATTTGAATATTCAGAAGAAACAAGCTCTATTGATGATAATGGTTTAACACGATTTATAGTTTGTACTACATAGGAGTTTTGTCCATTCTTTTCAATTGTTGCATTCAAATACGTTTTTGTATAAATTCTTGTTTTTCCGTTTTTTCCTTTTTTAAATACAATAAAACCATTGTTAAGACCAAATTCAAATAAATCTTTAGACCATCTCCATGCCCAGTCAGCTCTTTTAAAATTTCCATTTTTTCTTTGAATGTATTTTTCGTAATCTCCTCCTGGATATATTATTTCGTTATTATATTCTATTGGATAATCAAGACTAGAGCTATATGACAAACCATCATAATCCAATGTCTGATTTAACTTATATTTACCTCTTGTTTCAACAAATTGATCTTCAAATTTATAACCGTCATCATTATGCTTTATGCCTATAATAGGTGCTTCATTGTGTTTTTTTTCATACAATAACAAATAATCATGATTTAATGATATATTGTTTGTGGTTTTTCCTGACGATTTGGTTCTTCTAGGAATACAAGAAATAAAATTTAATTCATCAAAAATATCATCACATAACATTTTTAATTGAGATTGTTCATGGTCATCAATACTAATTGCTAAAATTCCTTTTTCTGATAATAATTCTTTTGCAATTTTCAATCTTCGTTCCATAAATGATAACCATTTTGAATGCTTATATTCATCTTCTTTTGAAAGCGTTTCATCGCCATATGTAAAATCATTATTTCCAGTATTATAAGGTGGATCAATATAAATTATATCTATTTTTTCTTTATGAGTTTTTTCTAACAAGTATAAGCTGTGAAGATTATCTCCCTCTAATAAAAAGTTAAACTTTTCATCAGGATTACTTACAATTTCTTTATTCTTTATTTCCTCGAAAGTAGGGATTTGAGTTTCTAGTTCTTTGTCAACACGTTCTTCATGTTCTTCCCAAATAAGTCCATATTTTTTCTTAGTCAATTCATTTTCAATCATAGATAAATTTGTTAGTATTTTTTCATCAGTTATATTCTTTTTTATTTCATTGATTGTGTTTAACATTTTATCTCTTCTAATTTTAGAAAGGTTAGTTGTCTCCATTATTTTCCTCCTTTGATTTTATTTCTACAACATCATTTAAAGTGCATTTTAAAACATCACATATTTTAACTAATGTCTCCAAAGGGACTGATTCATTTCGTCCCATTTTTGCCATAGCATTAGTACTAATTTTTGCTTGTTTACATAGCTCTGTTTTGTTAATATTTTTATCAATCATTAATTTCCATAATTTATTATAATCTAATATCATTTTTACCCTCAATTCATTATTTTTGTTACACATCTATTGTATCATTTTATCTTTCATATATCAAGCAATCCTTGAAAAGTTCAAGATAACTTTTTAAGGTTTATTAGTTAAAATTTTTCTTATAGAGGGATTGGGATTTTCCCACATACGAATTTGTGCGGGAGTACAAATTCATTGCTTGCTAGACACAAGTTTTACTCCCAAATTTAAAAATATATAAAAAGAGGATTAAATTATTTTGATAATTTTTTCCTCTTTTTGAAGATTATTTATATAAAAACATATTCATTTAGGACAATTTCTTCTGCTGTATTTTTATAGTTGTTCATCAATTTTGTCCATTCTAATGGATTTAATTCTTTACTTTTTTCAGACAGTCTTTCATCATTTTTAATATAATTTTCCATTAGTTCTTTATAATAATTCTCACACGAATCACTTACTAAAAGAAGATGATGAGTTAATTTGTTTGTTATCAATAATGTCTCATAAAGTGCTTGTTTGTTTTGTGCAATAAAGTGTAATCTTAACATTCCATATCTTCCAATTCTCCCATAATTTTCATATTCTTCCAAATATAAATCTGGTAATAAATAATCTCCTTTTTTTGTATAAGTAACTTTCATTTTTTATCATTCCTTTCCTTTTTAAATAGTGTTAACTAATTCATTTTTAGGTACTAATATTAAAACATCTTTAATAGTATTTCCTTCAATATATGGACAACTAACAATGCCGTCTATATATAAATGCTCTTGTGATTTTGAAATAAACTCATCTAAAAATTCATTAGAATATTCTTTGTTTTTCATTTTCATAATTGATAAAATATCATAATTTGATTCTATTTTTTTTAATTCAACTTCATCAATTTCTTTATGAAATTTTATTCCAATATTATTATCATTAATAATAGCATTAAGATATTTTAAATACTCTTTACTGCTCTTAGTTATAAATTCTTCTGTAAATTTTATATCTTTTATTTCAATATTGTAGTTTTTATCTCTTTTAATTTCTATCATAGATATAAGCCTATGAATCATATCTCTTTTAGCTTCTCTTGATAATAAATCATAAAGAAAAGCAAATCCAATACTTTTTACATTAGTAAAAAATAAAGTGTCATTTTCTTCTGTACAATCTAATTTTTTAACAAGTTCTACTGTATATTCTTCAAAATTATTATCTGGATCAAGTCTTACTTTCTTTTGATTTAGTTTATCAATTTCTTTTTTGATAACATCATTTTTATGATTAATTGTTTCTACATCTAAATTAGAACTTAAATATAAATCTACTAATCTTTTTTCTTGTAATTTTAATTTTTCGATTGCTTTTTCAATGTCTTTTACATCATCACTTTTAGTAGAATTACAAGTTATAATTTCATTATCCATAGAAAGCATAAATATTGTTAGTTCTTCTAATACTTGTTTTAATTTTGCTTCTATTTTTTCAGTATTATAATGAAGTCCAAATCCATTACAATTATGATTTTTACATCTTAAATGGTAATAAACTTTTTGCTTTCCATTAGGATATTTAAAGGATTCTGATGATGACATTATCTCTCCACAAATAGGGCATTTTACTAAACCAGAAAACAAATGAATATATTCTCCATAGTTAGAGTGTTTGTTTTTTACTAAAACATTTCTAGTAGCATTCCATGTTACTTCATCAATAATTGGTTCACAATAATTTTCAACTCTTAAAATATCTTGTGGCTTTCTTTTGTACTTTCCATATTCAAAAATACCGATATAGATAGAATTAGAAAGTATTTTATAAACTCTATCAGATTTCCATTTTCCTTGTTTTAGATACGCATTATTATCTTTCATAATAGTAGCAATACCTCTTGTAGAATTGCCTTGTTTGCATAATTCAAATATTTCTTTTACAACTTCTGCTTCAATAGGTTCTACTTCTAAATGACCAGTTTCCTTATTTCTAATATAGCCATAAGGTGCTTTGCTAGGATGAATACGTTCTAATGCCATTTCTTCCATAGCACGTTTAGTTCTTGCACCAATCTCTTTTCTTTCTCTTTGACCAAATACTAAATTCATTCCAAAAATCATTTCACCATTAGCAGTAGATACATCATAAGGTTCAAGTATTAGTTCTATTTTTACATCATGTTCCTCACAATAATTAAGTAGCCAAAATCCATCATAATTATTACGAGTAAGTCTATCAACTTTAATTGCAACTAATTTATCAATCTTTTTAGATTTAATATCTTTTAGTAATCTTTGCATTTCTGGTCTCATCAAATCTTTTCCAGAATGTCCTGCATCATTATAAACATCAACAATATCATATTCATTCTTTTCACAATATTCTTTAATCATTCTAAGTTGTGAATCAATAGAATAACCATTATCTCTTTGGTCATCAGTAGATACTCTTACATAAATACCACATCTCATAGTTTTCTTCCTTTCATTAAATTTCGAGAAATATTAAAATACCTCTCATATGTTTCCTCACTAAAACGCAAAATAACAGACACCAAATTGAAATTTTTTAATATTTTTCATTAAAAGTGGGTTTTACGAAGTCAAATTTAATATATTTCTCTATATGTTTCCTCACAAATAAGCAAAATGTATAGTCTAAAATTAAAACTTTTTTAAAATTTTGGCTATTTCTTTAATATTGTACTTTTGATTATGTTCTTTAATATAAAATGGCTTATTTGATATTTCATTAACTTTGTATTCTAGTATTGTAAGAGTAGTAGGATATGTAATTT
>CAVIUL010000128.1:0-4328 GCA_963645885.1 bacterium
ATATAATACCACATAGACATAACTTTTACAATATAAAATACAAAATTTTTTCATTTGGCCCTATCGGGGGCAAGAAAAAAGAGCTATTCATCATTAGAAAGCAAAGCAAAAACAATATTTTCAGCTATTCTTTCAATTACTGGGACAGCCACACTATTTCCAGCTTGTTTATAAAGCCTACCATCACTCTTATTACTAGGAAGTTTATAATCACTAGGATACCCCTGAGCATAAAAACACTCTATCGGTAAAAGTTTTCTAATACCATACTTAGTTTTAATAAGAGGCACATTGTGTCCACCCTCACCCATATTAGCCGTAAGAGTAGGAACTAAGTTACTCTGATTTTTTCTAACATATTTTCTTCTCCACTGATATACCGTATTATCATCATCCATATCCCTATTTAACATATCAATCATTTCCTTTTTATATTTATTATCCGTATAATAATACTTATCAGAAACCCTATTTTCAAAATCAAATATATCCTTAATCGAAGTAGTAAGTTTGATAGGAAGAGGCATTTTAAAATTATCATAATCCCTTTTATCACGAAAAGCCACTATATAAACCCTTTCCCTATTTTGGGGAATATTACCATATAAAGAAGCATTCAAAACCGATGAACAAATCTTATCCTGTTACTACTCAGCCATAAAAAAGACGAATTTTAATTAATTCGTCTTTTTGGTACTAGAAAATTAGGCAAATAATGACTTGCCTTGATATATTTCTTTAATACAAGAAAGAGGATTTAATTTTCTTAGTTTAGCAGTTTTAATAATGCTCATAATATTACCAAATCTTTCTCCACCTTTACTACTTCTGAATCCACCTGATACTTTTGTTTTTCCTTTAATCATCCTAAGACAACGTTCCATAAAATTATTTTCACTAGGAATAGTAAAATCATGAATAAAAAATAATATGGTATTTTTATATTTTTTTAACCTTTTCAAAAGTGTATTTGCTTTTTCTTTCCAGTAGGTAGATGATATTTCTTTATTTTGAATTTCTGCAGTCTCTAGTATTTCATCGTATTCTTTTTCTATCAAATGAATTTCTTCTTTTGTAAAACTAGTTTTATTAAATTTTAAAAGTATCTTTCTCTCTTTATCTAACCTTAGAAGAAATCTATAAAAATTCATTTGCCACTGTGTTTCAAGAATGTTTTGACTTGCTTCAATGCAATATCTTCCAATATGCACAATACAATCTTGATTATTTGTTCCATATTTAAATATTCCTACTTCATGATCTGATATGATCGTTCCAAAATAATTTGTTAAAATATTATCATCTTTTATGGGAGCATCTCCTTTATGATAATGATATTTATATAAAACATTATTAGAATTAGCATACCCTCTATAATATGTTTCTTTACCATTTTCGCTCGTTGTTGTTTCATCGGTATGTTGATATTTTCCGTTTAAAATATTATTTGTAATGTTGTTAATTGTACCATCCGCTTTTTCAGAAAATTCATCATAAATATTGTCTATTGTTCCCTCTGAAATGTTTATTATTCCATTACTAAAATCATAAAGTAATTCTTTTACTTTACTAAATCCTAAGGAATAATAACTTCCTAATGTAGTAACAAGTGCCTTTAAATCGTCGTTATAAGTTACATCAGAATAATATTCTTTTGGTAATATATCATTAGATTTTTCTGTATGCTTAAAAATATGTTCTTCAACATATAAATTTACATGCATTCCTATTTTATATTTAACTGTATCTTTTTGTTTTGATGTTCCCTTTATGTAATGTATTATTTGTTTAACTTGAACATTTTTATCATTTATTTTGGCTAATAATTTTTCTTTTGTTAGAGTTTCGCCTTTATGCCCATATTGACCACCAGTTTTGGTAATACCTTTTTTTCTATGGTTATATGTATTAGTACCAGTTTTTGTTTTCCTAATTTCTTTGCTAGTTGGTATACCGGAATTAGAACTATTTTTGTTGAGTTGATTTGTTAATTTATCTATGACATATTTATTTTTTGGGGCATCTATTTTATCGTTAATTTGAACTTTTAATCTCTCAATTTCCTCATAAGCCTTAGACAAATTATTTTGTAATTCGTTATTTGCATCTATAAGAGGTTTCGTTGCTGTTTTTACTGCATTATTAATTTTATTTTCACTAAGTTTTAGATCTTTTTTTAAAACATATATTTCAAGTTCTAAACTTTTAATTAGTTTAGTTGCTTGCTCATTTTTTATTACTTCTTCTTCATACATTTTATATATTTCATTATTATATTTATTCATATCTATCACTACCTAAGCTATTGGATATTATAATTATATCATAAAAATTAAAAAATGTGAGATGTTTTTTTTCTTAGGTAGTTACATCTCACATTTATAATTATAACTCATTTTATTTATTTTGCAACAAAAAATTGTAATTTTTACTCATTTACGGCTGAGTAGTAACTTACTATTTACAGATTTTTTGAAAATTTAATATTTATACTTGATTTTTTTTGAATTTTGTTACATAATTAATTTACAAATTACAGAATAAAGGAAGGAGCATTGTTGATGAGTAGTGAAGATATAATGAAAAATTTTGAATTGAGAAAGAAAGTCTCTGAATTAACTCAAGAAAATAAAGAATTAAAAATATCATTAAAAAAAGTTGGCAATGCTCTTTCATTTGCAAATAATAAAATAAAACAAATGGAGGAACAAAGGGAAAAATACATTGATGAAATTGTTCAAAAACTAACTAAGGAATATCAAAAAACAATTGACGAATTAAATAAACAGCATCAAGAAGAGATTAACAAATTAAATACTAAAATTAACTCCTTAGAAAAACTATTAAGAATTGATAGTACAAATAGTGGTACACCCACTTCTAAGGAGAAAATAGGAAAGCATACTATTCAAAACAATAGAGAAAAGTCAAATAAAAGTAAAGGTGCTCAACCAAATCATAAACAACATAAATTAATTCCTTTTAGAGAAGAAGAGATTACAGAAACAATAGAACACAAATTGGATAAATGTCCTGATTGTGGAGGGGAAATAATTGAAAAAAATATGGTACTATCTGATATTATTGATATAGAGATAAATGTTAAGAAAACAAGAAATAAAATACATAATTATAAATGTTCTTGTTGCCATAAAAATATAACTGCTAATAAAAATTTACCTCGTGGTGTTTCTTATGGTGACAATATTAATTCAATAGCTTTATCAATGATGAATGAGTCCAATACTGCTCTAAATAAGATTACATCTTTTCTATCTGGCATAACAAATAATGAAGTAAATTTATGTGAAGGATACTTAGTAAAATTACAGAAAAAAAGTGCAAATAACTTAGAAAATTTTAACCAAAAACTAAAAGAAAAAATTGTTTCTTTAAATAATTTATTTTGGGATGATACTGTATGTAAATTTGGGATAGAAAAGCCAGAGGAAGGTTATGATGAAAAGGATTTAGAATATCTAGAAAAAAGGGAACAAGAGGAAAATAAAAATAATGTAAGAAATGGTATTATCAGATTTTATGGTGATGATAATTGGGCGTTATTAATTGGTCATAGATACAAAAATGAGGCTAGTGTTGACAGTGATGGAATACTTGATGCATTACCTAAGACTTGTACGGTTATGCACGACCATCTACTCCTTAATTATAATGATAAATATAGTTTTCAAAATGCAGAATGTAATGAACATACTAAAAGATATTTAAAGAAGAATATAGATACTTTTCCACAACATAATTGGGCAAAAAAAATGAGAAAATTGTTAATTGATACTAACAAAAGAAAAATCGATGCAATTAGTAACGGAAAAGGTTCATTTACAAAGCAAGAATTAGATGAAATATCAAATAAATACGATAGTATTATTAAAGAAGGATATTTAGAGAACGAAAACGTAAATTTAACGTATATTAAGGATATAATAGATGAAAAAAATCTCATTGAAAGACTTGAAAAATATAAAGAAAACCATTTATTATTTGCATACGATTTTTCTGTTAGTTTTACAAACAATACTTCCGAAAGAGGATTAAGGCAAGTAAAAAGAAAACTAGCCGTAGCATTTATGTTTAAGAATGCTAACAGGATGAAAGATTATGCAACTATTCTAAGTTATCTAGAAACTTGCTATAGAAATGGAATATCTAGGTATGAGGCTGCCAAAAGACTAGTGCAAAATAATCCGTATACGGTTGAAGAGATAAATGACATTGTAAATGGTAAAGAAGGTGAATAATCCTATTAATATTCACCCTTTTTGGCATACTAAATTTATTAAGTAACTAAAAATTCTGTAAATAGTAAC
>CAVIUL010000129.1:0-4294 GCA_963645885.1 bacterium
ATTTATTTAAAAGAAAACCCCTAGAAAAAAATCTAGGGGTTTGTCTACACTCTGAAAAAGATAATCTATTGATTATCTTTTTAATTTCATTTGTGCGTTACTCTCTGTTTTTTGTTGTGTTATACCTTTACGTATATCCATTAATTGTTGACTTCTTAAAGCTAAAGCATTCATGTTTCTAACTACTTTATTAAGTTCACTAACTGGTGCTTTATTTGCTTTAAGAGTTTCATATTCTTTTCTTAATCTATCGTAATCTTTTCTATATTGAGTTAAATAGAAATCAATTCTCTCAGGAATAAATCCTTTTGTACCAGAAACTTCCTTTTTAGCAGGAACAGTTTGTTGTTTTTGAGTAGGTGTTGTAACTGGTTTAGCTGTTTCAACAGGTTTAGCCTTTTTAGGTTCTTCTTTCTTCTCTGTAGTAACTACTGGTTTATCATTTTTATTTTCTTTAGCTTTTTCTTTATTTTTACTAGGAAAGAATTCATCTTTAAATTCTTTAGCTTCAGTTTTAATTTTTTCGAAGAATCCTTTTACATTATTTTTAAATTTACCTTTATTTTTTTCAGAATTTAATATCTCTTTTTTCCATTTTGCCATAACACCTTTAAGTCCACCACTACCTAATAATCTTATAGGATATATAATATTATAAATTGGTAATAAAAATCTTACAGCATTTTTAATATTAAATAATACTTTATCTTTTATACTTCTATTTTTTAAATGATTATAAAATTCTTTATCTTTAAGTCTATATCTCATATAAGCAAGAAAAGACATAGGAATATTAACAAAAGTACTTAAAACTAAACCATTTAACCATAATATATATAATAACATACCATCACCCCTTAAATATGTACATATTATATCACAAATGATACAATATGTCAATTTATTTCCCTATTACAGGCTTTACTATTTCTAATGTTTTAACGTAATTATACCTACCAAGTACTCTTTCTTGAGGCATTTCAATTTTTTCTATTGTAGGAGTATATCCTAATTTATGTGACCAAATTCCATCTATGTTTTGTCTTATAAAATGAAAGTCATGAGGAGATTTAAAGAATGATATCTTATAACCACCATGTTTCACGTCCCCAAGCATAGTACATTCATAAGAATCTATTTCTAACTTTTCTAAATCCTTTTGAAGCCAATATAAATTATCATCAAGATCATTTGAAGAATGCATTTCATTTGTCATAAATCCTATATTATGGCAGAAGTCATCTATCTCTTTATATTCAAAAGTTTTAGCAAAAATATCTGGAGCCGTAATACCCAAAGCATAGCAATAACAATTACAATTGTTATATTTTCCTTCTTTTTCATCAAATAAAGGACTATTAGTACCAAGTTTAACACTAAGTTTTAAGTATTCCCTATATAATTCATATACTTCAGCAGAACTAACATTACCAATTGTAGTTATTAATCTTGAATAAACCAAGATTAGTTTTCTATAAGTCTTTAAATATTCAAGCATTATACTAATCTCCTTACGATTGGTTTGACTATTTCATATGTGTGAACAATATCATAATCCGAAACTTCAAAAGGATCACATTTAGTTATTATCGGTCTATATCCTATTTTATGAGACCAACTTCCATCACTATTTTGTCTTGTAAAATGAAAATCTTTAAACCCTCTATATAACGAAACCTTATATCCATTATGTTGATTAGGTTTGTCCACATCACTATCAAAACATTTTATTCTTAAGTAACCCATATCAATTTCAAAACCAAACATTAAGTCGTCAGGATCAGAAACATCAATGATATTACCACTTATAAACCCTATATTATGTGTCATCATTTTCTTTTTAAATCTACCATATACATCACTAAATACATCAGGTGTTGTAAATCCTAAAACATAGCAATAACAATTACCATATCTATAATTATCTTTATCATCTTTAAATGATGGACTATTAGTACTTACTCTACTTTCTAAGTATAAATACCTTCTATATAATTCAATAACTTCATCTTCAGTAATACTATAAAAATTATCTTTAATAAAGTTAATTATATTATTCATCTCTTTTCTAATATCAAACGTGTTCATACTAACCCCTCAAATTAGAAAATATTATACAAAAAAGCAATAAAAAAAGCAATAAAAAAAGAGAGCCCTGCAAAGTCAATCAAACTAATAAATAGTTCTTCACTCATAAAATAAGGAATCTCTCATAAATGCAAACATGCATTACGCTTAATAACTAGATCAATATTTATCAATAAAGTATTTTATAAATATTTAAAAAATTATTTAGAACTAGCAAATTCTTGAATAGTTATAACCACACCATAATCAGATAACATCTTTTTATATGATGCAGTCTTTTCATTTAAAACATTGTCATCTATAACAAAAATTAATTTTTTATTTTCATTTTTAAGCAACATATAATTTGCTATCCACATTTTTAAAACGCCAACATACGTATTATAATTTTCTTCAGTTAAGCAAATAATCTTATAATAAACATCATTTAATTTGTAATCAAAATTAATATTATTTCCATACATTTCTTGAATAGCATTTTTACTTCCATATCTTTCATAACTTACATTATTTTCTAAGAAAAACTTTTCAATTAGAACTTTGCTTTCTTCTTCTTTCTTTCTTTTATCTTTTGAAATATCATAATGTAAATATATACTTTTTATATGTTCCAGTAAAGTATCAAATTTTTCTGTGGTATTTATTTCGTGAATTTCAAAAACAAATTTATTAACAAAATACTTAGTCATTTCATCTAGTAAATTTTCATCATCTAAACTCATACCATCAAAATCATTAAATAAATTATCTGTAAATTCTTCTTTTAAATCATCAACATATTTTTTTAAGAAAGGAATGTCAGCTTCATCATCAAAACTACTTACTCTTTTCCAATTATTAATAATTGACATTTTTATTTGTTCTGAACTAGGATAATGTAAAACTATTGCAATATTAATTCTTTCATTTCTTTCTATATTAGGCACATATTTTAGTACTGCATACTTTACTTTAAAACTCATTTTTCTTCGCCACCCTCCAAATTTAATTTTTTCAGTATCTCTTCTATTCTACTGAATCTATCATAAATATAATTTATTAAAGCTTCTTTCTCATCTTTTGTTACATTCCAATCACTAGGTATATCATTTACTATTTCCATTATTTTTTCTTTTTTAGCATTTTTAACTTTATTTACAAAATCAAACAATTCTACATAAAACTCATTTGTATATTTTATTGATTCAGAAAGATTTCTATAATTATATTGATTTAATTTCGAAATATCAAAGTCATCGCCAGAAACACGTGATAATTGATAAGCATTCCATAATGTTTCTAAAGTAAATACGTGAGTATGATCAATCATTATCAATTTTTTAGAATTAGAATCAATCATAAGATTACCTTTATTTCTATCATTATTGCCTATCAATAAATCAAAAATAATAATTTTAATAGCATCATTATAATTAACCGTTCTAGCTATTTGATTAGGATTCAAAACATTAAGTAATCTATCATTATACACAGTACCAAATGCAGTTCCGGACATGAATTTCAAATCCTTTTCCATATTAGATTTATAATCTTCTAAAGAAACTGATATTAGAGCATAATCAAGTACAGGTAAGCCAAGAATACTAGCTAACTTAGATGAAACAAATTCATTAACAAGTGCTTTCTTTCCTTCTGGATTGCCAGGAAACTTAACAACATAAGTTTTGCCATCATTACACCAAACAATATATGGGTTTGTACATCCATTTAAGATTCTACTTTTTACTTCAACAATTTTTATAATAGTATCACCTCTTAGGGTCAACTACTATATATTTATTATATATCATTTTTATAAAATAATAAAACATATTCATATAGTAATTGACATTAAATTTAAATTACCATTTATTATATTATATGCTTATGTCTAATTCAATCAATAAATAAAGAAATTGTAAATAAAATACAAATATTTTATAAATCATAATAAAAAACAAAGCATAACAAAAGAGATTCCCCAAAATCCATCGGACTAAAATAGTTCTCCACTCACAAAATAAAGAATCTTTCATAAATACAAATATACATTAAATATATAGCAAAATTAAAAATAATAAAAAACCAATCTCAATGTATGTTTACACAACTGTAATTTTGAAAGTTTTTTTATTTCTCAATCGATGTTAAAGTTTTTTCAATCCTATGTTTAGTCAAGAAATTATTACATTTAAAAATAATTCCTTCTTTTTTATATATATAATTA
>CAVIUL010000130.1:0-4207 GCA_963645885.1 bacterium
ACTAGAGTTATCAAATTTTTATCCAGAAAAATGTTCCCATACTGATATAGAGATTACATGAATTTTCTACAACTTGCACATACGTTTGATCTCCATGACCTTTTCTTTTCCAACAGTGTAGAGTAGCATTAGCAACCTTAACTTTCCCTGAATCATAAAAGTGATCTTCAAATATATTAACTTTTCCTTCATTTATAGCAGCTGCAAGTGTAACAATTTTAAATGTAGAACCTGGTTCAAAGTTTGCCCATATCGCAAGATTTCTATTTATTACTTCAGCACTATATTCTTTATAATTAGCTGGGTCAAAAGAAGGGTAACTACTCATTGCTAAAATTTCACCAGTCTTAGGATTCATAACTAGTCCAATCGCACCTTCAGCTTCATACTTAGTATAAGCATTTGAAAGTTCATTTTCTAAAGATAGTTGTATATCTAAATCTATAGTAAGTTTTATATCATTACCACTTTTAGGTTCACTGTATACTTCAGGCATAGAAAGTCTTTTGCCTTTACCATCACTATAATATTTAATGCTACCATTTTTGCCAGTTAATTCTTTATCATATAAAAGTTCAAGACCACTAAGTCCTTGATTATCTATGCCTGTATATCCAATAACATGAGAAAGTAAATTCTTGTATTTATAATCTCTCTTAGATTCCTTTAAAAGATAAACACCATCATAATTATAACTATTTATTTTATCAGCAATTTCAAAATCAAGATTTCTTCCTTCAGGATGAACTCTTTCAATAGAAGTTTTTTTACTCACATGCTTATACATTTCATCATAACTTACACCAAGTATATTAGCTAGGGTAGAAGCAACTTCACTTTTATTAAGTATTTGATTAGGTACAAGATAAAGCCCAACTGTTGTAACATTATCAACTATTACTTTTCCATTTCTATCAAGTATTTTGCCTCTATCAGCTTGAACAGTTAACTCACGACTCCATAACTCACTAGCTAACGTATTAAGCTTTTTATATTCAATAACCTGTATATAAAATATCTTAACAAGTACAAAAAAGAAAACTATTAACGATATAAGAAACACAATTCTAATTCTTTTATTTTGAATACTTTGAAACATGTATAGTCACCATTAAATTATATTCAAAAAAATAATTATATATTAAAATTAAACCAATAGTGTGTGTAAATATTAAATATAAAATGTTATATTTATCTTAAGAGAGGTTATTTATGAATCAAGAAAAGATAGGTAAATTTATTTCTAAATGCAGAAAAGATAAAAATTTAACACAAGAAGCTTTAGCTGAAAAGTTAGGTATAAGTATAAACGCAGTAAGTAAATGGGAAAGAGGAATTTCTTTTCCGGATGTATCTTTATTTAAAAAGTTATGTAGTGAGTTAGATATAAGTATAGAAGAATTAATAAATGGTGAAAAAAGTAAAAGTACTGAGTCAAAAGACAAAGCTATTATCGCGTCTTTAACTGAAAAAGATAAAGTAGAAAAGAAATCTAAAAAGAAAATAATCATACTTAGTATCTTCACATTATTAATAATAACTTTTTCAATTATTTATAGTAATACATTAAAAATAAATTTAATAAATGAATCAAATGACTTATATGATAGAGCTATAGATTATTTAAGGAATAAAGAATTTAAAAGTAATCCTGACTCATCAAAGGATGACTTTAATGTATTTTATAGTTATCATAGTTTTGGTATAGAAAAGAAAGGTAACTATAAATATATGTATATGTGGATTTATAGTGAAAGTGATTACTTAGAAGAGAAGGATTCGCTTGCTATATCAACCGGAAGTTCAACACCTGTAAAGATAACATTTAAGGATAATAAAGTATTAAAAGCAGAATATCCTGAAGATGGCAATGAATACGCTTCATCCATATATAAATTATTTCCAAGAACTATCGCAAAACAAGTATTAAATTTTGATAATGAAAAAAATATAAATAAACTTTATAATGAGATGAGTACTAAGAAAAATAAATATTATAATTATTTAAATATGGATATGGGAAAACTTACTATAGATGATATAAGTTATGGGGACCATATATTTAATATCACTAAAAGAAAAGAATGTATAACAGTAAGCCTAGATATATATAAAAATAATAAATACAGATTAAGTACTGCATATAAAGCATGTAAACCAAATCAAATATGTACAATGGAACTAAGATATACTAAATCAGTAGAGGGAACATATAATTATAATATAATGGAAATAATAAAACATAGTAGTGATGCAAACCTCTTACAATTTAATAGTGATAATATGCCAGTATATGAAATACTTTCAGGGAAAGGACAATACTTTATAACAGATGATGACAATAAACATTTAAAAGAATTCTTAAAAAGTATAAATGTAGATTTATCTCTTTGCGCAGAACCAGATTATAAGTGATAGAAATATCACTTTTTAAATGTATAAAAAAAAGAAACCGAAGTTTCTTATAAATTGAAATATTCTATTTCTCCAGGTTTAACATTATCATGTGGTATTTCATTTTTATGATTATCAGGATCACTTGGAATCAATGATTCATAGTCTATATCAGGTTCATTAGACATAATTTCTAATTTGTCTTCATGATGTTCTACATTAATTATATCAGGTTTATTATTTTCATTATGATTTTGACTATCATTTATACTATTTTGTAAATTATCATCTTCATAATTAGATAAGTCATTATCAAGATCAACTGCCTTAAGTATTTCACTAAATGATGTTTCACCAAGTAATACTTTTTCTAAACCATCTTGAAGTAGGGTAATAACATCGCTTTTATATACAAGTCTTCTAAGTTCATGTTTAGGCATTGCATTTGTAATAGCATCTCTTATATCTTCATTAATTAATAAAACTTCATAAAGACCAATACGTCCAGTATATCCTCTAAAGCATTTATCACAACCATCTTTATTAGCATCAAACATTTGGTTAACATCTTTATTCAATACTTTTTTAAATACACTTTTTTCATATGGAGTAGTATCTCTTAATTGTTTACAATGAGGACAAAGTCTTCTTGCTAATTTTTGAGATATGATTCCAGTAAGAGCAGAACCAAGCAAATAACGTTCAACATCCATATCAGTAAGTCTTTCAATAGTATTAAGTGAGTTATTTGTATGTATTGTTGATAATACTTTATGTCCAGTAATAGAAGCACGAACAGCAATTCTTGCAGTTTCATCGTCACGAATTTCTCCGATCATTATAATATCAGGGTCTTGACGTAAGATACTTCTTAAAACATTTGCGAATGTAAGACCAATCTCACTTTGAGCTTGTACTTGGTTAATACCAGCTATATCCATTTCGACTGGGTCTTCAACTGTAATTATATTAACATCAGGAGTATTCATCTTTTGAAGAATAGAGTAAACTGTAGTAGATTTACCTGAACCAGTAGCACCAGTTACAAGTATAATACCATTTGGTACTTTAACCATCTTTTCTATTTTATCTAAACTATCTTCAGAAAATCCTAATGTATCAAGTCCTTGTAAACTCTTTGAATAGTCAAGGATACGAATAACCACTTTTTCGCCACAGTTAGTAGGTAGAGAAGAAACACGAAGGTCTAACATCTTTTTACCAATTCTACTTTTAATCGCACCATCTTGTGGTAAACGAGTTTCCATAATATTCATTCCAGCAATCATCTTAATACGAGAAATCATATTACGTTTATATTTACCAGGTATAATAGAATAATCTGACAATATACCATCAATACGAATTCTAATTTTAACATTTTCTTTAGAAGGATCAAAGTGAATATCACTAACGTTCTTCTTAACAGCGTCCATAATGATTTCATTAACGATTTCAACTATGGGCATTTTTTCAAAGTCAAATTCCTTCATAACGTACCTCTTTCTATTCTAATATATATTATATATGAGAATTAATATTATTTCAACAAAATTATTGTTATTATTTTTAAAATTTGTTATACTTTCTTATAGTAGGAGAGCATGTATGAAGAATAAAAATGGTTTTACAATGATTGAACTTTTAGCAGTATTAGGAATACTTGCATTACTAGCAGTAGTAATTGTTCCAAATGTTTCATCTTTAAGAAAAAAGACTTTAGAACAAACTTATGAAAATAGAGTAAATCAAGTTAAAATTGCTGCAAAAGAATGGGGAAGTGACAATCTAATTAGTGTTCCATCTTCAGTTT
>CAVIUL010000131.1:0-4086 GCA_963645885.1 bacterium
TAATTACAAAGTCTATGAAGGACAGTATGTGCCTTTATGAGTTAGGTATACCAGCTTGTGCACCCAATTCTGAGACGCAATTTATTTCTGAGTCTGTTTTGGAGGACTTAAAACAACGATTTAAGCATATAATTGTGTTATATGATTTAGATGCAACAGGAATTGCTTTTTCTAAAAAAATTAAACAGGAACACCCTGAATTAACTGTAACTCTACTACCTAGGGATAAACATTGTAAAGATATAAGTGATTTCTATAAAAAATATGGAAAGCGAGAAACTCTAGCAATGATTAAACAAAAATTAAATTTTTATAAGCAAAAGCTTAAAAATGAGTAAATAGAAAAAATACAATACAGCCGTAATAGCTACAGACAAAAATGGAAATAAAATTAAATATGCTTCATTAGAAGCTGCAGCTAAAGCAACTGGTTTATCGGAACGTACTATTAAATCAAGAGCTGTAAATCAAGGTAAAACAGGCAAGGATAAAATTACGTTTGAGTGGGTGGATCCCACAACCAAACGTGCTAATAAAGCTAAACAAAGTAAAGCTAAAGGCAATCAATGGGAATTAACTATAGTAAATGAACTTAAAGCTATAGGTTATGAAGGAGTTTGTAGTAGTCGATCTATAAATAAAAGACTAGACGATAAAAAAATAGATATAGCCGATGAATTAGATGAATTACCTGTGTATATTCAAGCTAAAAATATGGCTAACTTTCCTAACTACTATAAAATAGAAGAGGAATGTCCATTAAAAGATAAACCATTTATGATTGCCTATAAGAAAGCCTATAATGACGGCACTAGATCCCCAGAACCTTTAGCAATTATTCCATTAAAGTATTTTTATCAATTGATTTCTAAAAAATGAATACATATATTGTCCCTATTAAGGAAAACGGGAAACTCTATATTAAAAAACTAGCTGCTGCTGGAGAGCATGCAATAGAAGACAAACTTTATAATTACTTTTTTAATAAATACGAATTTGTAGAAGGAGATTCCCTAGAAGAAATACGGGAGCAACTGTATAATTCAGGTATAGAATTTGGCCAAATTTATGATGTGGAGGAATTCACATAAAATTTAATAAAATAATGAATTTAAGTGAGATTAGACTCGAAGCATTAACAGATACTTTGAGAATAGGAAAGATTAGTGACCAAGAATACTTTTCTAAAAAGTATTCAGCTTATGTTAGTAATTCCCGATTAGGTAATATTAATCCTGAGCAAGGTGGTTCCCCTGAGAAATTTTTTAATCCTATGGGAAACATCTATTCAGACAGTTTGATTTTAGGTTCAGCTTGCCATACAATGTATTTGCAACCAGAATTTTTTGAACTAATTCAAATAGAACGACCTAATGCTAAATTGGGATTTGTTTGTGATTATATTTGGGATCACTCTGGAGAATCTCATGATATTACAGATGAGCTAATACACAAAGCTTCAGAAGAAATTGGATACTATAAGGATTCTTTGACTGAAAAGAAAATTACTGCTATTAAAGAAGCATATATTCCATATAAAAGAGATAGAATGGCTTATAAATATAAAGATGGCATAGAGCCTATGTTTTTATCTCCTAAAATGTATGAAACTGCTACAAACTGTATTAATGCTTGTAAAGAGAATACTGCTTTTAGTAGACTTATGTATCCTGACTATATGTTGGAGCAACCTATTAGTGAAAATGAGCAAGCTTTTTTATTAGATATAAAATGTGATTTTCCTGATAAAGATCCAATTATTATAAGACTGAAATCAAAACTTGATAACTACACAATTGACTTTGATAGTAATACAATAACTGTAAATGACCTTAAGACTATTGGCGCAGTACTGTCAAAATTTGATGGAGAAGACGGAAATTTACAACGTTTTCATTATTCGCGTGAAATGGCTATATATTTATGGTTATTAAAGCAGTATGTAGCTAAAAAATACGGTATGACTAATCCTCATATGAAGGTAAACTACCTTGTAGTAAGTACTATTACTGGTAACTATACTAAAGTATATGAAGCTACTAATAAAGAAATTAATCAAGGTTTTAAAGAGTTTAGATACCTTTTAAAACTAGTTGCTTATTATATAGCATATGAAGGATATGGGCTTAATTAATTGTAGTTATGAAAAAGTAAGAACCATATTTAATAAATATTTTTCTACAGGGTGTTTAAATACTACTTTAGAAAATAAATTGGCTCTTATTGCAATGATATGTTTTATCACAAATAGTATTAATAAGAATAAAGACCCTTTGCATCAAGTAACTTGCTATCAAGTAATTTGCAAAATTGGCAAAGATTTTCCAACAGAAGCACATCAGGATTTCTTTAAAGCTTTAGGTGCTATATGTGATGATTTTATGTACGGATGTACAGAATTTCCGACTTTTGGAATTGATCCAAAAGCCATGCCGAAAGAAATATTGAAGTTGCTAAATACTTGGCTTCCATTCTAATATTTCTTTTACTCATAATTATTAGATAATACTGAAATTTTAACAGTTATTAACTTGGGATTTCAGAAATATTATATATGGTTGATTACATCAGCAAATATATAACTAGATTAAACAAATAGTATTGAGATAATATGTTAATGTTTAATGTTTAAAAATTTTATAATTATGAGTGACGTAAAAGTAGTAAATTTCAAGAAGGTAGAAGTAGTAGCAGAATCTAAGGCAGCAGCAATTGCTAAGATTGAGAAGGAGCTTTTCCATGTTAATGGTGATGCAACTCAGTCTTACAAGAATTGGCTTTCTAAGCAGGTTAATGGTGTAACTGATCGTGATAAGAAGGCATTTATGCTTGATTATCTTGCAACTAAGGGCAAGAATTGTCCAGGTGCTGGTTATATTATCTGCACTGAGCCAGCAGTAGCTGATACACGTGAGCGTCCTTACAAGATTGATAGTGTTAAGAATGAGGACGGTAAGCGTAAGTCCAAGAAGACTCTTACTTGGGTTGATGATGAGACTGGTGCAGTAATTGCACGTGTTCGGGGTACTAAGACTGAAGCTGCTAATGCTATCAAGGAGCTCTATAAGACTGGTGAATATCGCGGTAATGCAACTTGCGAAATTCATTATGATATCGTAGAGGGTAATCCAGTAGTTATGACTTCTAAGTATGCTCCTTCTAAGAATACTAAGAATGGCACATGGATTGCTTTTGGTTTGGAGCAGGCTTAAGCCTTTAATTGAAGTTTATCTAATATAAATATATTGAGAGCGTAGTAACTGATATAGTTATTGCGCTCTTTTTTTGTAATTTTATTCAGCTTAACAGCATTGTAAGTTTAAAATGGTAAAATCCTTTATTTTAACCCCTGATTATTTCAAATCACCTGAAAATCATCAAGTGGTTAGAGAATCAGGAGTAGAGGATAGATATAAAAGAGCGTTTAGCGAAACAGACTCCCATTTTAGTCTTTGTAAAGACGATTACTCAGATGGGGTAATCAGATATACTGTAGATAATGAAATACTTTTCTATGGAATACAAGAATGTAAATTAAATAAAAGTTCTGATTCTTATTATTCTAGAATTGTTCAAGCACTAGCTTATGTATGTACTTGGACTAAAGTATTTCCAAGTACTTTATCTAAATTTAAAGTACTTATATTACCTACAGAAAAGAAAATAGATATAATCTATATCGAAGAACTTCTAAAATCCGCATTTTGGCCAGAATTTTGTTTTTATTATTCTGAGCATATTAGAGGAGATAAACATTCTGCAAGTAATTTTTATAAATGTAGTATGGATGTAAGAACTTTGCTAATAGATTATATAGATAGAATTCCTACTTCTCATTATGAAATAGGAGGAGAATTAGATTTAAAAATTGTAACAGAAGAAATTCTTGAAAATTGCTTATGAATGCAATAGAACTTAAGCTAGACGATATTTATCGTGGTAAAGCTACTATGATAAAAGACAATAAATACTTTTCAACTCAGCAGTATGTAGAGCCTTTTATTGATAGAGTAGATAAAATGTGTCAAGGTAACTTTATTATAAAAGCTCAACCTGCTAATCAAATTTCACTAACTCCTCAAGGCG
>CAVIUL010000132.1:0-4073 GCA_963645885.1 bacterium
ATGTTTCGCTATATATAAATATTTATAGCCTTCTGAGTAGTCTTTCGAGCAACTTTCAAGCAGTCTTTCAAGTAACTTCAGAGCAGTCTTTTAAGCAGCGTCAAAGCAACTTTCAAGTAACTTCAGAGCAGTCTTTTGAAAAGAACTCAATAAACATAATTATTATTTTAATATAAAAAGAATATATAGAAATTGATAAACTTCATAGATTTAGATACTGGAAACACTTTTAATGGAAATCAACCGTATATATTTTGGTTTGATAACGGACAATCTACAAATATAAACTATATAAGAAAAATTTGTATAATTTCTGATTTAAAGTACCTTAATATAAAGATTAATAGCAATTATTTTTCTTTAATAGATACTTATAAATTTTCAGAAAAGATACCAGTTAATGATTTTTATTATTATGATCTTACTAAAATCAAATCAAATAAAATTCGTACTGTTGGATATTCTTATAAATATACAGATTCCCAATCGATTGAGACTGAATATTTTATACATTTGTTATATATAATAGGATTTTCAAGTGAGTCTGGCGAGTTTATTGACGAGTTTACAATAGAAGAAAATACATACAAGATTGGTGCAGATTTTTACGATCAAAACGAGGTTCTAAAAGTTAATTTAAGCAATTTTGAAGAAACAATACCAGAATCATTTCAAAAATCAATATATAGCACAAATATTCACGAAGAAGCAAATGATAATATTCTATTAAATAGAAAATATAAAGAATTATTACTGAATTATTGGAATATTGTTGCACAAAAAGGTTCATATAAATCATTATTAGATTCTTTGAATTGGTTTGAATATGGAGATTTATTAAAAATTAAAGAGTATTGGTTACGTAAAGATCCACAAGGCAATGTATTATTAGACAGTGATTTAACAAAAGTAATAAATAAATCTATAAAAAATTGCTTAAATAATATTAACAAAACAACATATATTGGTCTTTATCTTGCAACTCGAAAATTAACGGGTAAATACGAAGATGAATGCGGGGTATATACTGGTGTAGAAGGTACTGAAATTGAGCCTGGATTGAATGCAACAATAAATTATCATATTGATGACACAGAAAATTTTAACAGATACTATAAAGATATTGATCAATATCATAAAAACGTGTTAATAACAAATGACGGCGCTACAATTAATTTATCAATGAATGACGACACAGAGTTATCTGATGATACAATTATACCTAAATATCCAAAATATCACGCAATATATAATGAAGCAAATCCAGCATTAGAAAACGCAATATATAAATGGACTTGGGAAGAAATGTCATTAAAAATGACGGTATTGGGTAATTTCTTTTCAACATATTTTATGCCGATTCATTTAGACTTGATACATTCAACTATCGAAAGCATTGTATTTGCTAATATTATTAAAATATTTACTACAAGCGAAACTAGTATAAATTCATTTTGGTATAATACAAATACTTTTAAGTGTACAATAGAATCTGATTTTAAAATTTCTAATAATACTACATTTAGTAGTAATGATAGTTTATTTGAAAGTTTTATTAAGACTACAACAGACTCTCAAAGTAGTATTATTGATTATATTAAAGGCTGTGTAGTACAAACAGACAATGCAACAAATATTCATCAAATTCCGTGTTGTATAGTTAAGTTTAATATAAGTATTAATGATAATAGCTCTGTTAAATACTCTAAATTATGTATTACAGATGATAATAATAAATATATCGGAGAATCATTTAATTATATAGCAGGCGACTCTGATAAAATAAACTTTGAGTTTTATATAAGTATTTCTAAATCAGGAAAATATCACTTAAACTTACAATTTGACACGCTTTCTGGACATACTTATTCTAAAAATATTACTTTTGAAATAACAGATTCTCAGACAACATCATTTAAGTTATATTATATAAAACCGAAAACTAATGATGAATACTTTGATAATAAAATCTTAAATATATATACTCAGTTGTCTTCAAAATACGAGCAATATTTGCCAAATATCAATATTATTTCTGGTAAATTACGCTTAAATCATATTATAATTATTGATGAAACATTATATAATACTAATGGAAACTATTATACTTTATCGACTACTAATGATTACTCTACTGCAACATTTGAAAGATATTATATAGAATCACCATATCGTGTCTCAACTCAATTAAACGAAAAGCACACTTATAAGGTATATATAAGTAATAAATTTACCAATGATCCAACATTTGTTCGTGCGAATATAATTCTTAATGGTACTATTACACCAAATTCAACACATCGTATAGTAAATGAAGATCGTTTTGTGATAGACAATTATAAATTAGAAGAATATAATGATGAAGTAGTATCACAAGATGACATATTATGTGTAGTACCAACTGATATAAATTCTGGATTGGACATTTCAGAGTGTGATTGGGAATTTCATAATGTATCATCTAACAAATATTATAATTCACATCTCGTTAAGTTCATAGATACATATTATCAAAATAACTATGGTAAAAATTCACAAATAAACCAGGATATACCATTCTTTGATAGCAATGTTAATGGAGGAAGCATTTTACAGATTATCAATAAATTAGACAAAGGATATTATGATATAATTTTTAAGTATCATTTAGATGATAAAACTAAAATTGTTGAACGAAAATCTATATTTAGATATATCTAAACTACTAATAAAGAATCTCTTTTGAGATTCTTTTTAATTTTATAGCGATTTTTTATATATTAATAAATATTATTTGAAATTTTAAGCATATATTATGAATAATACAACACTTATAATAGACGGTAACTGGTTCTTGTTATCTCGGTACGCAGTAATGAATAAAGAGTTTATGGAATCTGATGAGGTATTACTAAAAACTGCGCAAGACCATTTAGTAGATAAAATGGCTGCTTCAATTAATAGAATTATAAATTATTTTAACGGATTTATAGATAATATTTTAATAGTACAAGATAAAGGTTCTTGGCGTAAAAAACTTGAAAAACCAGTTTTATATCAAGAAGTTGACTACAAAGGTACGCGCGTTGCAGCTACGACTATCAGCTGGGACTATGTATGGAAATCATTAGACAAATTTATTGAAACTTGTAAAAACCACAACATTACGTGTACTTCAGAATATCTTGTAGAAGGAGACGACTGGATTTGGTTCTGGACACGATATCTTAATGAAAATAATACGAATGCTATTATATGGACATCTGATGGTGACTTAAAGCAATTAATAAATCTTACTGACAATGCTTGGACCGTTTGGTATAATGACCATTTAGGTATGTGCGTTCATTCAAAATATAACAACGAAGATATATTATTAAATCCATTTTCTAATAGTATTTCATTAAGTAATCTTATAAAATACGTAAATAATACTGGCAATAAAATTTATTTTATAAATCCATTTGATATAATTTCGACTAAGATTATATGTGGAGATAACTCAGATAATATTAAAGCAGTTATATTCAAAAAAGCAGGACAAAAAACTTATAAAATATCTGAAAAAGAGTGGTTGTCAGTTAGAAAATCGCTTAATATCAATAACTTAGATGACTTTAATGAAAACTTAGACAATATAATAAATGCTTCAAAAAAACTTAAACGTTTTACTTCAATAGAAACTGATAATAATATCATACGTGATGCTATTTTATATAACGAAAAATTAGTTTATTTAGATCATTCAAGTTATCCAGAGAACATATATGAATCAATGGTAGCTAAAAAAGACGCTTATCAAGTAACTGATTTAGATTATCTCAAAAACAATTATAAAGTATTGTCTGAAAACAATAGTGATATTTTAAAGATTTTTGAAGATATCTAAAAGAGACTTAAAAGATTACTTAAAAGAATTCTCAAGCTTCTTAAAAGATGCTTAAAAGATTACTTAAAAGATGCTTAAAAGAGACTTAAAAGATGCTTAAAAGAGACTTAAAAGATTACTTAAAAGATGCTTAAAGAGACTTAAAAGATTACTTAAAAGATGCTTAAAAGATTACTTAAAAGATGCTTAAAAGATTACTTAAAAG
>CAVIUL010000133.1:0-4034 GCA_963645885.1 bacterium
ACTTGCTACAAATTCAGCACCATAATGTATATCAGCCAAAGTCATAACATACTTTCTATCTGTATGTTTCGTATGTACATATTCTAACTGTGGCGGCGTTGCCTTTTGAATATATTGACCAACCTGTTCATAAAACAATTCATATCGAGCATCTTGCCTATCAATCCTATTTCGTTCGATATTAATAGTTTGGTTTTTGATTCGTTCAGTTTTAATCTCTTGTTTAAGATTTTCTAATTCTTCTATCTGTGCTTCAACATCATAAAACTTGTCCATATTGGCATCAATCATATTTTTCGCACTTTGATAAGCCTTGCGATATTTTGAACTACTATAATCGTGTCCAAGTTCATTATTAAGATATTCGCCTATTTCATCCCAAGTTTCAGTTGTCTTAGCCTCGCAAACTCTATAAACAAAACTATCTTCGTTTTCGTTTACATATCTCTTTACCAACATGTTATTCACCTGTTGGTAGTGTAGCCTTAATATTTATTTCATAACCTACTAGCTTCTGAAATAAATCAAGTACATCATATTCTCTTACTTCATCTTTTGTTTCAACAGTAATAACGAGTCTACCATTATTATCCTCGTCAACTACTCCACCACTAATTTCGGCTAGTGTACAAAAATTTACTTTTGCCATAACCTAATCGCCTTTCTTTTCTTTTCCTTTTTTAGATTTTTGTTGTCGTTTTACACTTGAATTAAAAAGGTCGGCTACAACTTCTAAGTTAGTTCTTTTATGGTGTTTTTTATTATCCTGTAAGTCTTTTCTTTTAGTGATAGGAGTAAACCCCGAATTAACTGATTTATTAAAATAAGCACTTGGGGTAAACTCAATTACATACTTTGACGGTATGTATATGTACTGAACTTCTTTTTGTGCATTGCGACCTTTATTTGTTCTAATTTGTTGTTCTTCTACAAATTTTACTCTAAAAATACCAAATTTTGGTATTTTAAATTCACCATTAGTTTTAAGTCCTTCTAAGAGCATCTTATAAAAATGCATAAAATATTTTTTAGTCGTGCCTTCACTTGTTTGTTGCGGATATGTATTAGCAAATCTAGTTAATAGATTTTCAAATTCACTCTTTCTCCCCAAACTTTTCTTCAAGCTCCTTTTTCTTTAAAATTTTTGCTCTTGACTTTAATTTTAATGGTATACTAATTCCTTTGTCAACTCTTACTCTTATTCTATCATATGCTTCGACCCATTTACCGCTCATATCTTCCATAACAGTTTCGTTTTTTCTACTTAACATACCATTTATTTTATATCTATCAACTCTTTGAAATACAAAATAACCTATATATGGAATACACATTTCAAAGTCAACAGGCCTATTTCCTGCATCAACAATTTCATCGACTATTTCTCTATAAGCCGAAAATACTTCGTCAACTTGTGCTATGGTAAAATCTGTCCGTTTAGCAACACCACTTAGAACATCACTTTTTGTTGCTCTTGCAACTCCACCTGTTCTTTTACCCATATATTTTACCTTTAATTATTTTGTTGTGTATAGTAATTAGCCATACACAACAAATATTATTATCCTGCTATTGTGACCGTCTTTCCACCTGCTGAATTATCTGTCTCTACATAAGATATAGCTTTAACTGTTACCTGCGATAAATAGTCATAGCCTGTATCGGGCAAAACAGTTTGAGCCGCAGTACTTGGTGTTGCGGTTTTTGATTGTACCTTTACTGAACTAGAAGGCTCGAGTGAACCTGTTACACCAAGAATTGTAATTCCTTGTTTAATATTTGAGGCAATAAGTTTTGCCTTTTCTGTACTAAGAATACTTACCTTACCACTACCATCGTGATAACCTTGTGCAATAGAAATTTCATCATCTATATCAGAAATTGTAAGTGAAATTGCACCGTTGTTTGGCATAGTACCTGTTAATTTAGTTCCCCTAGCATAAGCAGTCTTACCAGTGAGCATTTCGGCTACTGCTATTGTTGCATCTTGAGAATTAACATCATATTCGCAAGTACCTTTGACAATAGCACCCGAAGCATCGTGAGCAGTATAATTAGCTAGAATTTTATCGGCTGTTACTGTGTCTGCCGTAAGGTCGATAAGTACGGTATTACCGTATACAACTTTATTAGTAGCCATTAAATATTTTCTCCTATAATTATTGTTTCTCCGTTGTAAATATTAGATACCTTGTAGTAAGGTATAGCTTTAATAATTACATCATCGGTCATAAGTTTATCTATTGTATTAAGTGATTGTTGTTCAACTTTAGGAGTAACTGTATAATCACCTATATAAGTCTCGTGGTCTGTACTTATACTAGCCTTTCCACCAACTAATTGTCCATCATTTTTTATACGACCCGATAGTATACATTGTGATATAATTTTACCACGTAAATTATCGCTGTCTTTATCAACAATAACCTTACCGTTCATTTTTATCACCAAGTAACTTCTTTGAGTATTTCAAAGGTTGTTGGAACAATTACAGTATATACATCTCCTGCCTCTGTAGTCAATTGAACATCATAGACATATTTACCAAAAGCCAAATCTTTTGTATCTATTGGTTGTATATAAAAAGTATTAGACCCATTTATTATTTTTTGTAATAAACTAGTTGAATCTGTTTCTCTTTTTTTTATTGTTAAAATAAGCGTATCTTTATCAGTTAACTCGTAATCCGTTCCAGTTTGTTCGTTAGTTATTGGAACGGATATTCTAGCTGTATCACCTCTCGTGAGGTGTATTGTATTATCATTATCTATATAAAGCATCTTACACCTCCTTGTGTATTAACTTTGTTCCAGTGTCTAATATATCTTTTATATCAGTAGACGATACGGTTGTCCAAACTCCATTTGTCTTTTTGTATAATGATTGAGCTTCTGTCCAAGTAGTTCCAGATTTCAAATATAATCCTGTCCCACTTACTTCCTCTGTGAATAAAGTTTCTAGTTCGCTACTAGATAAACATTTATTCCAAAGACACATTCTCTGAATAGCACCATAAAAACGTCCACTACCCTCGTTGTTATATAAATATGTTTTACTAGCATATCCTTGAGAGTTAGTGGTTGTGCCCTTAGATGTAGTGCTATTAACATACATCGTTGTGGTTTTGCTCGAGTTTACAGTTGCTATGATGTGATATTCAATTCCGGTCGTGTAAACTTTCGAAGTGATAGTACCTGAACTACCGATATCGAATTGGATGCCATTACTACTGGTTTTACTGTAGCAGCAGATTCCACTCCAAGACCCGGATGAGTTTGAAAGACCGAACACGCAACCAGGAGACGAATTACTAAAATTACCATCGATTCGTCCTAGCCATTCAAATGTACATGGATAACTCAAACCTAAACTTGACAATGATGCTGATGTAAATGTTATAGATGACGTAAGTTCAATACCATCATCGGTTTTAGAAGACGGTGCTGATGAAAATGTGATGATTTTCCCATTTATAGAATCAGTCCATGTTTTCCCACTAGACCAAGTAGAAGCGTCCCATTCAGCTACGAGACCGTCTGTTACAATTTGATAAGCCATATATTACCTCATATTTTAAAATATAAATCTCCGTCAGACCCAACTGAACCACTAGGGTCTGAACTACCCGAATAATAGGTAATATATTTTAATGCACCATTAATTAATGTTCCCGATTTGTCGTGAGCCGTATAACCATTAGCAAGACTGTCAGAAGTAACTGTGTCCGCAGTAAGGTCTATTAAAGTATCATTACCATAAACAACTTTGCTAATAGCCATATTATTAGCCCCTTTCTTATTTTAGAAATAGCAGGAACAGGACTTGAACCTGTATCTTTAGATAATGAGTCTAAAATGCTTCCGTTACACTATCCTGCGTTAATACCTATCACCTTGTACATAAGCGATAGGATTATACTATATTCGTTGGGTAGTATTAGCCCAATCACAGTTAACTCCCATATTAAATCCTAATACAATGCCTTGTATTAGAGTACCGCATATTGGTAATAGCGGCTGTGTTACTCTTTACTC
>CAVIUL010000134.1:0-3996 GCA_963645885.1 bacterium
TATAGTTGACAAATTTGTTAAAATTATATAAAATTTTATATAGAGAAGGAGATTTTAAGTATGTTAAACTTAGTTAATATGTTAGACACTATTACTGATGCTGGAGATTTATGTAATGAGTTATCACCAGTATTAAGATTAGTTGGTATTGCTGTTTTTATTATCAAAGTTGTTGTTCCTATTATTTTAATCGTAGTAGGTATGTTAGATATGGCTAAAGCAGTAACTGAAAAAGATGAAAATAAAATCAAGGATGCTCAACATAAGTTAATTAAAAAAGCTATCGCTGCTGTATTAGTTTTCTTAATCGTAACAATAGTAGGTGTTCTTATGAGATTAATAGGTGCTGGTGATTACAAAGAATGTATGACTTGTATTAATAGTCCATTCTCATCAGAATGTAAGATAACTAATGAATAGTTATTAAAGTAAAGGACTTGTGTCCTTTTTTCTTTGCATTGAAAAAATATAATATTAATGCTATAATTAGTTCGAGGGAATTAGTATGAAAAGGATTAAAAAGATTGATTTAAAAAACATTAAGAAGACTGATTTAAAAAATATTAAAAATTTTGATATTAAAAAATTTGGAAAGAATATATTAAATAGTATTAAAAAATATGCTTCAACAAACATATTATTTTTATCTTATGTGATTATATCATTATTGATAGGATTCTTGCTAAGACTAGGTACTATAGGTACTCCTTTGTATTTTAAAGCATTATTGTCTGATTTTATGATGGTGTTATTGATAGGTGCTTTTGGTTATTTATTTAAACCAAAGTATCAATTTACGTATTTCTTTATATGGATTATATTTTATACATTCTTAGCTATTGGAAATACTATTTATTATCAATTCTATCAATCATTTTTATCCGTTAATTTAATATCAACTGCATCTATGTTGGGTGCTGTAGATGACTCTTTATATGATAAATTACATATTACTCAATTTTTATATATTATATTTCCTATAATATTTGTATTTATTCATAGAAAATTAAGTAAGAGAAATTATTATTTTGAAGTTGAGAAGACTGAAAAAGGTAAGAAGATGTTTATATATAGTTTAGCAACTTCTGGTATTATTATTTGTTCTTTGTTATTTACACTTAATGGTACTGATACTAGTAGACTTGTTAAACAATGGAATAGAGAATGGTTAGTACGTAAGTTTGGACTTTATACTTATACTGCGAATGATTTAATTCAAAGTATTCAACCACATTTAAATACATTATTTGGTTATGATGAGGCTGCTCGTAAGTTTAGAAATTTCTATGCTTGTAAGTGGGAAGAAGAAACTAAAACTAATAAATATACTAATATGTTCAAAGGAAAGAATGTTATATTTATTCATGCTGAAAGTATGCAAAACTTCTTAGTTGGTTTAAAGATTAACGGAAAAGAAGTTACACCAAATTTAAATAAACTTGCTAGTGAAGGAATGTATTTTGATAGATTTTATCCTCAAATAAGTATTGGAACTAGTTCTGATACAGAGTTTACTTTAAATACTGGTTTAATGCCTTCATCAAGTGGTACAGTATTTGTAAATTATTATAATAGAACTTATTATTCACTTCCTAAATACTTTAATGAAATGGGATATTATACATTTAGTGCTCATGCTAATAATGCTGATTATTGGAATCGTAAAACTATGCATAAAACTTTAGGATATCAAGATTTCTATGCTAAAGATTCATATGTAGTACCAAGTGATACTAATGATCCTAATTGGGTAGGTTTAGGACTTTCTGATAAGTCATTCTTTAATCAATTAATTCCAATATTAAAAAATATTAAAGAAACTAAGAGTCCATTCTATGGAACTGTAATTACACTTTCAAATCATTCACCATTTAATGATTTAGAAAAATATGATCCTTTTGAAGTAACTATGGATTATACATATACTGATGAAAACGGTAAAAAACAAACAGGTAAAGCAAATTATTTGGAAAATACATCTATGGGTAATTACATTAGAAGTGCTCATTATGCTGATGCTGCTTTAGGTGAATTTATTCAATTATTAAAAGATAATGATTTGACTAAAAATACAATCATAATACTATATGGAGATCATGAAGCAAGACTCGCTAAAAAACAATTTAACTTATTATATAATTATGATCCAGTAACAAATGATATCAAAGATGAAAGTGATCCAACATTTATATCTATGGAAAATTATAATTATGACTTACTTAAAAACACTCCTTTAATTATGTGGAGTGCTGAAAAGAAATATAGTAAAAAGATAAGTTACGCTATGGGTATGTATGATGTATTACCAACACTAGCAAATATGTTTGGATTCAAAGATAAATATGGTCTTGGACATGATATATTTAGTAATAATGAAAAGATAGTAGTTTTCCCTAATGGAAATGTACTTACTGATAAAGTATATTATAGTAATCTAAATGATGAATATATTACATTAAGTGATTCACCAATAGATTCAGATTATATTAGTAGAATAAAAGAATATGCTAATCAAATATTAGATGTTTCAAATGGTATTGTTCTTCATGATTTAATTAAGAATGAAGAAGATAAGATTGGAGCTTGCGAAAATGAGAAGAAAAAGTGATAGAAAGATAATATTATTATTTGTATTAGTTGGAATCTTATTATTTGGTTTTCTAATATATAGAGTTAATAAAGATTTCTTTAGTAAGAATGCTAATAAAAAACAAATTGATTCTATAGAATATTATGGATATACATTAACTAAGAGTGATACTGATATATATAAAAGTACTTTTAAAGAATTAAGTAAGGTTTTAAATAATAAACCTATTGATAATACTGAGTATGCTAAACTTATATCTAAATTATTTATAATTGATTTATATACTTTAGATAATAAGTTATCTAGTACTGATATAGGTGGACTTGAATTCTTACATAAAGATTTAAGAGATAACTTTAAAGATAATATGGGAGCTACTTTGTATAAGTATGTTGAAAGTAATTTAGATGGTAAGAGAAAGCAAGAGCTTCCAGTTGTTAAAGATGTAACTATTAGTGATGTTTTTGAAACTAAATATACTTATAATAAAAAAGAATATACTGCATATTTAGTAACTGCTAATTGGACATATGAAAAAGATTTAGGATATCAAACAAGTGCTAAGTTAACAGTTATTAATGATAATGATATTCTATATATTGTTAAGGGTAATTAAGACTAGAAATAGTCTTTTTTATATTGAATAAAATATTTAATTTGATATAATTTATATATGGTAAGAGGAGGAAAAATGAATAGTAAAAATAAGCCATTAATTATTGGCGTTGGACTAATTCTTTTAGCTGTAATAATGCTTGTAGTAATTATGTTTGTTCGTGGTAATAATAAAAATAATGTTTCTGAATTTAAGACAGCAGATGACGTAAAAAAGATGGTTAAAAGTATTTATAGTGAGTTAGGTGACACTTTACCATCATTAGAATTTCAAGATATTAATGATTCAACTGAAGCTTGGAAGCGTTATACTGGATTAAGTGATAGTTCTAATGTTGACTTTATTGTTATATCTGAACCACTTATGAATGCTCAAGCATATAGTTTAGTTGTATTAAAAGTTAAAGATACTTCTAAAATTGAAAGTATGAAGCAAGAAATGTATGATAACATTAATATGGCTAAATGGATATGTGTTAGTGCTGAAAAATTATATATTACTAATAGTAATGACATTATATTTATGGTTATGGCAAGCGATGATTGGGCTACTCCAGTTTATAATAGTTTTAAAAAATATGTTAATAATAATATTGGAAAAGAACTAACTAAAACTGAAAGTGGAAGTATAGATCTTCCTGATGAAATCATAGGAAAGCCAGTTGCTGATTAATATATATGCTCCCTAGAGGAGCTTTTTTAAAGGAGAATTTATGGTATTTGCTAGTATTACATTTTTATATTATTTTTTACCTATTTTTTTAATGTTATATTTTGTTGTTCCTAAAAAA
>CAVIUL010000135.1:0-2878 GCA_963645885.1 bacterium
CACGAATAACATTTTCTTCAAGTGTTTCTCCTTCTTCAAGACCACCACCAGGTATCACATAATACTCTTTAATGCTACCATCTTTCTTTATTTTTCTTCTAAACATTGTAAGCAATTTTCCATCTTCAATAATAATTGCTCTTGAACTAACTCTCTTTTCCATTATAACTCTCCTTCATAAATCAAATTTTTTTCTATTAATTTAAATAATTCATAAGAAAACTCTAACACTTCATCTTTTGAATTATTAACGTTATTTATTACTTTCATTATATTAAAATCATATATATTAGTCAACTCACCATATTTTAAATCACATAATAGTTTAAATTTAGTAAATGTTTTATCATATCCATAAGAAAATATATCATAATGATTTAAAATACACTTAATTAAAACCAATAATTTTTTTATATATACTTTCTCTAATTTTTCATTTTTATCAATATAAAGATTCATATATCTTCTTCTAATATCATGAAGCACTACTGGAAATGAATTTTTATCATTTTGTTTTACTTCTCTATAAGAAATTTTATTAAATATAGTATCATTTCCATATAATGTAGGGTTAACTTTATAGGTTTGCTTTTCATATAACATTATTTTAGTTTTAGCATCTATAATATTGTTAATTACTTCATCACGTAAATAATACGTAATACCTACATGTGTTTTTTCTTTCGATATAAGTTTTGTAATATTGCTTATTTCGTACACATCATAAGTTCTCAAAATTACATATAAGTCTATATCAGACCACCCATCAATAATATTGCCTTTTCCTCCAGAACCTCCTAATACTATAGTAATTAAATTATCATCAAATATAGAAATCATAGAATTAACTACTCTATTAATAAGTTCTATATACTTTGGAGGATAATCGGCGTTAAGTTTTTTTAAAGTATACAAATAATCCATCATCTTATCCCCAATCGCAATATTTTATTTTTTTCTTCAAAAACACCATATTCCTTAAGTAAATCCATATCTTTTCCTAATGAAGTACTATCTGGATCTGGAAAATGTATTTTATTAAAAAATATCATATTAAATCTCTTATCATTCATAGTAGCATTAGAAGGTAAAACTCTAAATTCCAAATCTAAATCACTCAAGTCATAAGTAACAATCTTGTTTTCATAAGGAATAACTCTAGAATCATTAATGCTTACAAAGTGCTGACTTGTTCCATATACAAATATTTGTCTTAATCTTTTTTTAAAGTCAAATAATTCTTTTAAACATTTTTCATCATCTGGTATTTCAAACGTATTAAGAACAGCACTTTCTCCTTCAAAATACTTTTTATAGCCTAAAATTGTAGTTAAAACCTTTTTTCTTTTTTCTTTCAATTGTTCTAATGTTAAACCATCGTCTTGATCATATAATAGCTTTGAAAATTCTGCCCAATCTCTTATGTAAAAAAATTCAGCATCATGTACAAATAAACTATCAAGAACTCCATTCTCATAATATTTAAGAGCATCTTTATTTCTAAGCATATCTGGTTTTAATATATAAAAAACTTTCATAACAACCTCATATTTTAAAGAATTTACAGTTAATTACTAAATAATCTCCATCATCAAGAATTTCAGTTCCTTTAGATAAATACCAAAGTTCATTTTTATTGATTTTGTATTCTTTATCATTTATAACTTTTATATTATTAAAACTAAATATAAATGAATTGCTTTTAAGTATACATTTCTTAGAATTAATTCTTTTAATAATTTTAATTTTATTTCTAAACATAGGCATATTATGAGAATAAAATCTATCTTCATGAATTTCTCTATTTGATTCATCATATATGCGTATTGTTTCTAAATGATTAAATAATGTGTTATCTTGTACTTCAAAAACAACTGAATTTTTTCTTAATGAATGAACTGTATTTTCTTTTATAATTATTTCGTTAGTAGTATCAACTACTATATCTTTCTTTCCATCATTTATTACACTTTGCTTCAATGGATACCATATTTCTTTTTTAATTGGATGTAATTGAACAGAAGTATCATTTTTAGATGTATCAATTATCTTAAACAGCTTATTCGAAAAAGCCAAAAATATTTTTTCACTTCCCCAAGCACATTCTTTAATATAGCTTGGAACTTTAAATACTTTATTACCATATAATTCACATACTTTATCAATATTTTTTAGCGTATATGTATTTACTTCATTAAATAACCTATTTATTCTAGGATTTAAATATAATTCTTTATTGAATAAACTACTATAACCTATTTCAAAATATTTAATAACAACTCACACTCACTAACTAATTCTATAAGTTCATTAATTGAATTAATTTCACTAAATATAATTACTAAAAAAACTATTGTATTTATATCAGACTCATCCATTTTAAGTACATCAATAGGAGTTAATACTCTCATAATAAGATAATACTTTAAATACTTATCAACATTTTCTTTAATATTATCATTTAATATATCATTATAAAATTCTAAATAATCAAGTATTAGTTTTTTATTTTTAAACGAAATTTTAATTTTTCCATCTATTTTATTATTTCTTCTATTAATAACCATTTTAAATTTATTATATTCTTTTAATATAAAGGGTCTTAATTCATAAACATTTTTATTATATTTTGGATAAAAATATGAACCATGGGATAAGATTGAAATAACAAATATAGCAATTTCTCCAACAATACTATTAAATCCGGCACACTCATAGTCTGAAAAATATCCATCAATGGAAATATTAGTATCAGTAGGATCCCCATTTGTTATAAATGAATATAGTTTTTTACTAAAAGAAATATTATCAATAGTTTCGTTTATTATTTTATAAATATCATATTCTTTATAATTATAAATATAAACTTTATTAAATG
>CAVIUL010000135.1:2888-3944 GCA_963645885.1 bacterium
TCCTATCACCATAAAACTTTTTATTAATAAGTCTATCTTCAGATATTAAACAAGCAGACTCTAAATTATTTTTGTATTGCTTAAGAATATTATTAACATCAAAGTTTATATTTTCTTTATATAGATACTCATGAATGGTACGATTCATTAAAGATTCATTTAATTCATAAATAATAATATTATCAAATGAATCAATTAATCTTGGAACTTTATAATAATTAGATAAAATTTTATATCTGACAATTTCAATAGAACTATTATTCACTTTCTTGTAGAAGCATCTATTTCCGTTATATTTGCAAAAACCAAATTCACCTTTAGTGGTTTCAATTTTTTTAGTTTTTTTAAAATCATTCATCATACTAAACTTCTTCCACCATCAATGATAAAGTCACTACCAGTAGTGTATGAAGCAAACAAGTCAAGTATGTTTTTAGCAAATATAGCAATCTCATCAGGTTTAAATATAATCTTTAAAGGAACTTTAGAAATAACTTTATCTACTTCTTCACTATTTTCTAACCATTCCTTATTCATATTGGTTTTAACTGCTCCAAAAGAAAGTGAATTAATAGTAATATTTTTAGAAGCAAGTTCCAAAGCTAATTCTTTAGTTAACAAACTTATTCCAGCTTTAGACACATCGTAATGATATTTATTTACTCTCGGTTTAAAATGATGGACAGATAATATATTAAGTATTTTAGAACCATTCTTCATATATTTATAAGCTAACTTAGTACAAATAAACATTCCATTAAGATTATTATTTACAATATCTTTAAAGCTACTAATAGACATATTTTCAAAAGAAGATATTTTTTGTTTACCTGCATTATTAACAAGAATATCAATACTTCCATATTTATCGCCAATAGATTTAAAAACGCTTCTCATTTGAAACTCATTAGAAATATCACCATAATAATAATCAACATATTCATTTAAATTATTTGATGAATCAGTAGAATTATCTATTACACAAACATTATAATCATCTTTTAAATATAATAAAGAAATACTTTTTCCAATTCCATTCGCTCCACCTGTTATAAC
>CAVIUL010000136.1:0-3937 GCA_963645885.1 bacterium
TAATTATATAGATATAACTAATAAAGATGAAATAATATTAGAAATAAAATATGATAACATTCTAGAAAATTATATTAGTAGTATATTAAGTAAATATATTAGTAATAGGCAATCATTTAGTAAATATGTTATGAGTAGGAATAAGGAGTAAATATGAAAAAAGTATTACAACAGTTAATTGAACTTCAAGTAAAAATGCCTGTAGAGACTATTTTGTTAGTTTTATTAATAGCTTTTATATTAGCTATGATTATTTATTTTACATATAAATATACTTTTAATGGCGTTTTATATAATCAAAGATTTAATGTGTCATTAGTTATGATTACTATGATAACAACTATGGTTATGATAGTAATAGGTACTAATATTTCTGTTACATTAGGTATGGTAGGTGCTTTATCTATAGTAAGATTTAGAACGGCTATTAAAGATCCTAGAGATACCGCATTTATCTTTTGGGGAATAGTAGTAGGACTTGCTTGTGGAACTCAGAATTATTATATAGCTGTTTTAGGTTCATTATTTATGTGTTTAATATTGTTTGGATTTAAGAAATTTGTTTTTCCGGATAATAAATATGTACTTATTATTAAAGGTAATAGTTTTGATTTAGATAATGTAAATAGTTTAATAAAAGATAATGTTAAATGTTATGAATGTAAGGGTAAATATATTAATAATGATAATATTGAACTTATTTATAATATAAAATTTAAGAATAAAGTGAATGATGCTTTAACAGAGAGTATTAAAAAAGTTAAAGGTGTAGATATAGTTAATTTAGTTCAAAATACAAATGAAACTATGGGATAAAATGGAAGGTGGTATCATGCACAATATTGTAGATATAAAGTCTGATGTATCTAAAGTTAGCTTAAAAGAAATAGAAGACTTATTGTCATCTTATAGTAAGGCATCAATGCTTAATCCTATCGAGGCTGCTACCTTTAATCAAAGGTATAAAGAGTTAACAGGTAGTGACTATCCTAAATTTAAAGAGATGCAATCTGAAGTTTTAGATGATTATTTGAGAAATGGCGTTAATATTTCGGTAAATGGACAACCTTCTATTTATAGATTATTGAAGAATAATTTAGAAAATAAAGAACCAAGTATAGAAATTATTACAGACCAGTCTAATAATTTTCTTAGAACTTATGATAAAATTAAATTTAATGTTAATGGTGCTACTTTAGAAGAAGTAGAAGATATTCTTAATCATTATGGTAAAAATTCTGTTGTTATATCTGGTTTATGTAGAGAATATAATATTTCGCCTACTATGGCCTATAATTTGAATCATAGGTATAAAATGTTAACTGGTAATGATCATCCTAATTTTAGTGGGACACTTAATAAGGATGTAAAGAAGGAAAAAGATATTAGTGTTAATGGTATATCAACTAATAAAATGCTAGTAAATGGTGAAATGAAAGTAGCTGGGCATGAGCATATACTTTGTAGAAGACACTTTGGACCTAATGAAATAGTTAATCTTACTATGAAAGATTTGGATGATTTAGAGGAATATATAAATACTTTTAATGGTGAACCTATATTAATAGATGGTGTTGTTCATCATTGTGGTAATGATCCAGTATATTTTTCTAAATTAAATGCTAAATATCGTGAATTAACTCATCATGATAATAAAGTATTTATGCAAAAAGCTCCTAAAGTTATAAGTGAGTTATTAAGAGATAAGGAAATACTTCTTAGTGCTAATGCTTATTATAATGAAGAATATTTTGCAAAATTAGAACAAATATCTGATTATATTAAACAAGAAAACAACAAAGCTGCTTTATTGGAGTTAAAAGCTCAGCTTATGGAGTCTACAGTTAGAAATAATAGATTTTCTAGCAATTCATTTCGTAAAGGTTTCAGTAACATAATATTAATATCCACTATAACAGTAATAGTATGTTTACTAATATTGGTTGGGGGGTTATGTATAACATTTAAGTAGAAGTAGAAATACTTCTTTTTTTACTTGTTAAATATATGCGAGGGGTGTATAATTCTATATAGAATAGGGAGCGTCTTTATGAGAAATAAAAAAGTGTTAGGAATAAGTATAGTAGCTATAATAACTCTTGTATGTATAATAGTAGGAGTAAGTGTAGCATTCTTTAATTATGCTAAATTAGGTACAACTGATAATACATTAGAAACAGGAAGTATTACTTTTTTGTATACAGAAACAAGTAATGCTGGACGTGGAATAGCAATAACAGATATGTTTCCAATAAGTGATACCGAAGGTAAAGCTTTAACAGGAGAAGGGAATGTATTTGACTTTAATATAAGCTCAACTAAAAGTGGACATAATAAAAGAATAGATTATGAAATAACAGCAAGAAAGAGTGATGATTCAACATTAGATGAAGATGTAGTAGTAATGTATTTAACAAAAGTAGACGGAGTAAATGAAAGAGAAATATTAGTAGATAAATATAGTAATTTAACTAATACAGAAAAAAACAACAGGATATAATGAAAAGACACTTTATAGTACAGCAGTATATGTAGCAGATGATACATATAGTCAAGATTATAGATTAAGAATGTGGATAACAAATGATGGAACATTTGCTCAAGAAGATATGGGAAAAACATTTAAAGTAAATGTAAATGTATATGCAGATGCAAAAGTAGTAGAACAAGGACAAATAGCATTTGAAAATAATACATTAATAGATAATTTAAAAGTAGGAGATAGTACAATAACACCAGTAGAGAATGAAGAATATGAATATAATACGGTATTACCATATGATACAACTGAAGCAAATGTAGTAATAGAAACAGATAATCCTAAAGCAACAATAGATATTAAGAATGTAACAGGTGAATATGCCTATACAAATATAATACAAAAATTAAGTACAACAAGAAAACTAGAAGGATTAGTAAATGGAGACAACTACTTTGATATAACAATAACAAGTGAAAATGGAAAAGTAGAAGATGAATATATCTTAAAAGTAGAAGTAAAAGATGTAACCCCACCAGAGTTAGAAATAACAAATGTAGAAAAGACAATAAATAGTTTAGTAATAAAATATAATACAAGTGATAGTGATTCTAGAGTTAAGAATGTTAGAGTTGAATATGGAACAAGTAATACATATGGAGAAAGTGCTACATGTACAAATGGAGAATGTAATATAACAGGATTAGGACTAGGGACAGAGTATTATTATAAAGTAATATCTAGTAATATAAGTGATTATGAAAAAGTAATAGAAAGTAAAACAACAACAAGTTTATGTGAAGCAGGATATTATGGTGAAAAAGGAACAAGTAGTTGTAGTAAATGTCCAACAGGATATACTAGTGATAATGGAGCATTAAATGTTAATTCATGTTACTTAAGTTTAGAAAAAGGACAGGGAAAGAGTGAAACAGGATTAGCAACAACATGTAGTAGTGGAACATATAAGAGTGATGAAGTAAGTAAAGCATATTATGGAACAAGTTATAGTTGTACAACATGTGAAGCAGGATACTTCTGTACAGGAGGAAGTGCTAAAACAGCATGTAGTAGTTTAGGAACAGGTTATACAAGTGCAGCAGGAGCCAAAGCTAATACAGAATGTTATATAAATTTAAAAGCAGGAGAATATAAAACAGCAGAAGGTGAAGCAACAACATGTGGAGCAGGAACATATAATGATACAGCAAGAACAGCATATTATGGAACAGCATATAGCTGTACAACATGTGAAGCCGGATATTATTGTACAGGTGGAAGTGCAAGAAGTGCTTGTAGTGGTTTAGGCAGTGGATACACAAGTGCAGCAGGAGCCAAAGCTAATACAAGTTGTTATATAAGTTTAGCAGCAGGACAATACAAAACAGCAACAGGAACAGCAGCAACATGTGGAGCAGGAACATATTATGGAAGTGCAAGAACAGCATATTATGGAAC
>CAVIUL010000137.1:0-3923 GCA_963645885.1 bacterium
TTTTGTATTGCCAGATCTCTTAGCACCTATTGCATAGTAAATATATTTTCCATTATTGTAATCACTATTTTCTCTTTCCATCAATACTGCCACTTTTGTATCAAATACATCCGCTAAGCTTATATTGCCAGCTTGGTCTTTCGCCCAAACATAATATCTTCCAAAATTAGCTGCTTTATAAGTCACTGTTGTACTTAAAGAAATTGGAGACACTGCTATAAATTCACTAATATTTGGTTCTGTATTTGTAGTAGTAACAGCATAACTATCTATTCCTGCAACATCATCCGTAAGAGTTAGTGTTGCTGTTTTGCCAACAACTTTATCTACTTTTGCAACTGGTTTTACAGTATCAACAATTATCTCACCCAATACAACTTCGGTAATATTTCCAGCATCATCTTTAAACCAAGCATTTATTACCTTCAATCCATCACCACTATCAAAAGTATATGAAATTTTTGAATTTTCAGAATAATCAAGCCAATCATCATCAGAAACTCCATCTACCAAATACAAAACTGTTCTAAAAGACATTGTTTCATCCACATAATATGTTTCTGAAGTTGTATATAGTGAAGTTGTTGCTGCATCAAATGTGTTTCCTTGAACTGTATAAAATGTCCATGCATAACCACCTGCAACCCTTATGTTATTCGTAACTGAAGCAAGTCTAAGATTTTTAAGTTTTGCCATTTTAATCTTCGACATACTTTCTTCTTCCCATTCATCTAATACTTCATATGCATTACCAGATAAGTCGTAAATATTTAAAGCTTTATATTTTTCATTAGAACCAGTTAAAATTAATCCATCTGGTAATGATATATTTTCATTTAAAACATCTGTATTGCCCCAATCACCTGCATTTACGACGTTAATTCCTTGACTTTCCATAAATTGAAGTGTTGCCCTATATGAGTATGGTCCCATCATTTGAGATAACCCAGGATACATATTAATTGCAGCCTCTTTCATTGTATCAAATGATATTCCAGTAGAAGGTGTTGCATTTTTAGAACTTCTTAATGTTCCTGTAATATCAGTGGATACACCAGCATATCTAATTCCATCCATTGAAGTGCTTGCAACCAGAAGGTTATTTTTAGATACTTGGGGTTGGTAATATTCTAGTCCACTTGCCTCATATCTACCTATATAAAATCCTCCATACTTCTCTACAGCTTTTTTGACTTGTTCTTTTTCCTCATCTGTTGATTTATCTGTAATTGTTGAACCAAACTCAACTCCATCTATTGTTGTCGGTACCCAAACAAATTCATCTCCGTATACTATGTTATTGTCACTATCATAATCGACTTTTACAATTACTAATCCGGCCTTTACCATTTCAGAAGTAATGGTAGAATAGTTTTCCTCTTTAATTATTCCATTAACCTCTCCTGTTGTGCTATCAAGTGTAGCAATTTCGAATCCATCAGGAACACCAACACGTATTCCATTTGGCTCACTTGCAGTTGCTGGAGTGACGAATGTGCGATATTGATATCCTCCTGCTTTTCCTTGTTTAAACTTTACATATAAGGCTCCTGTAGCATTTAAATCAACTGTAACAGTATTATTATTTGTATATTTATTTCCATTATTAATAACTGCACTTGTATTTGTTGGTGCTGTGTTATCAATTGTTATAGTGCTAGTAAGAGTTGTTTGTACATTTGTATTATATGCCAAATCATATACCAAACCTTCTGGAACTTCTATAGTTAATACTCCGTCGCCAGTTACATTGGATAATATAATTTCTAATCCAGTTGTATTATCATCAATAAAATAATCTTGAACATCTAAAATTTCAGGATTAATTTTCGTACCATTTACTTTAAATACAAACTCATTTACTGAGTCAGTATAAAAGTATGAGATAAAATAATCATCTTTCAATTCTATCAATACATCTAATTCATCTTTTGCGTTTGCTAAATCTGGTCTTTCATCTGTAATATTATACACTTCTTTCAATAAAAGCATTGGAGAGGTTGAATCTTCAATTAATGTATATGTTGAAATGTCTCCGCTAGTTTCTTTATTAATATTGTACCCTTCTGGCACATAATACGCATACACACTATCTTTTTTGGCAGCTATCTGTCCATCATAAAATCCATCTAACCAATAGAAGGCATATCCAACTGTATTTATTTTAGGACAATTTTTATTCACTGTACCATCATTTGTCCCTAACGATACACGTATATTATTTCCAACTATATAATTATATCCTGCATCTACTGTCCTTTCTATAGAGCCCGTCTTGTTAACCGAGTTATCGACTATTATCAAATTTGGAAAGTCGCCACCACCTGCCTTACTTTTATATTCTATTACACTTTTCGAAGTAATGTTATTTGCATTCAATTTATATCCATTTAAGTCTAAGGTAATATTTTTATTCCATCCTTCAATATATGTTGACGATGCCATTGTACAATTTTGAAGTAATTTTATTACAGCTTGTTTACCAGCAATAACATTTTCATCCAAATTTGCAGCAGTCATTGCATCCTCAAACGATAAATAGTTTACCGACTCACCTTGAATAGTAAGTTCAACTATTGGTTTAATAACGTTTACTGTTCTAGTAACAGACATAACTTCTTCCGTCACAGAATCTGCAACATTAGGATTTTTATAATATAATGTATATTTTACCGTGTATGTTCCAATTGTATCAGCAATAACATTACTTTCAGTAACAACAGAATAGCCATATTGTTTAATTATATCTAATTCTGTATTAATATCAAATCCTGCAACGGTAGCAGCCTCATCTACATAACTATCATTTATTGCAACATTTATATTACTTGCTCCAACAAGTTCTAAAATAGGTCTAATCCTATCTTCTCCAAAAACAGTAGAATAATTTTCAGCTGCTTCATATGTACTTTCTGCAATTGTATTTGGAACATATAAAATTGTATTTGTACCTTCAGCAACATTTGTTGATAATTTCATTGGTATCTGGCTTTGAGCTATTATCGCAACTTTTTTTGCTAATTTCTCAAACATCCTCAAACCAGTTATTCTATCAAAATTTTTTCCTAGAATAACTAGTTTTAAGCCGCTGAGACTAAAAATATAATCCATATCTGTTACATTGCTTGTATCGAAGTTACTTACGTCTAATTCTGTTAAACTGCTGCAAGACCTAAACATACTACTCATATCTGTTACACTTGTTGTGTTAAAGTTACTTACGTCTAGGCTTGCTAACTCACTACAAGAATGAAACATGTAACCCATATTTGTTACTTTTGATGTATCAAATTTACTTACGTCTAATTTTGTTAAACTTCTACAATTAGAAAACATACTACCCATATTTGTTACACTTGTTGTGTTAAAGTTACTTACGTCTAGGCTTGCTAACTTACTACAAGAAGAAAACATCAACCCCATATCTGTTACTTTTGATGTATCAAAGTTGCTCACGTCTAGTTCTGTTAAACTTTCACAAGAATAAAACATCCAACTCATATCTGTTACACTTGTTGTGTTAAAGTTACTTACGTCTAATTCTGTTAAACTGCTACAAAAAGAAAACATCATATACATATTTGTTACTTTTGATGTATCAAAGTTACTTACGTCTAATTCTGTTAAACTGCTACAAGAAGAAAACATACTACACATATCCGTTACTTTTGATGTATCAAAGTTACTTACGTCTAATTCTGTTAAACTGCTACAAGAAGAAAACATCCTATACATAGCCGTTACTTTTGATGTATCCAGCATCGTAAGGTTATTTATTGTCGTACAACTTGTGTAATTTCTAAACAAAGCATTCGAATTTACTGGTGCTTGAATTGTTGTATCATTTGCTCCTATATACAAATCATATTTTGTTGAATCTGTAGAGTTTGGTACTACCCATGCAATTACTTCGCCATCTCCAC
>CAVIUL010000138.1:0-3809 GCA_963645885.1 bacterium
ACTTAATATCCTATTCTTCATATCTATCCTCCTAAAATAATTATAACACAAAAATAAAAAAGATTGATATTAAAAACTATCAATATCAATCTTTACTCTTTTATTATCTTTAATAAAACTACTAGCTTGGACTAAAGTTCTAACTGCATTAGCAAGTTTACCACCTTTTCCAATTACTCTACCCATATCTTCACTATTAACTAAAACTTGGATTAAAATAGTATTTTCTTCATCACTAGTAAATTCTTTAACAGATACATCATCTTTATTTACTACTAATGATTTAACTAAAAATTCTGTTAATTCTACTAAATTCATGATTATTTACCTTTTTTTTCTTCAGCAAATTTCTTCATAATACCAGCTTCAGATAATAAGTTTCTAACTGTATCAGAAGGTTGAGCTCCACATCTTAACCATTTTAATGCAACTTCCTCATTAATTTTAGTTTCAGAAGCTATTGGATTATAAGTCCCAACTAATTCTAGATATTCTCCGTCTCTTTTTTGTCTAGAGTCACTAGCAACTATACGATAAGTAGGTCTTTTTTTAGCACCCATTCTTGTTAATCTTAATTTAACTGCCATGATAATTCCTCCATTTCCAAATACGTTTATTATTATAAATGATTTATTTTAATCTGTCAATACTTTTTTATTAACACTAAAAAAGAAATCATTTTTCAGATTTCTTTATTCTACTACATAAGGATCTGTACTTGTTCCTGTTCCTGTTACAGCTATATCAGATTTCAGGTTAATAACTGGACGCACGGCGTTGGTGTTATTGACATTATTGTTGTTGATGTTACCTGTATTGTTCATGTTCCATGCATTAGCATTTCCATTGTTGAAGCCGGCAGGACCAAAGGTCCAAAAAGAATAAACCGCCACTTATGACCTAAACCTATAACATGACATTTTTGCCATTGTTACCATAATTAATTGTGGTCCAAAAACGAGGGCGTTTTTGGACATTTACTTCTCATTTTTAATTTTATTCTACTACATAAGGATCTGTACTTGTTCCTGTTCCTGTTACAGCTATATCAGCATTCAGGTTAATAACTGGACGCACGGCGAAGGTGATATCGACAGAATTGCCGTCGATGCTACCTGCAGTGTACATGTACCATGCAAAAGCATTTCCAAGGTCGAAGCCGGCAGGGCTCATTGACCAGTAGCTAGTACTATTATTTAAATAATAAGCACTATTTGATATATAACAATATCCACCAGCATATACCATTTCATCATATGTAATTAATCCAATATTAGAGTTTACTACACCTTTTCCATTACCATCTGTACTACATTTAAAGTCTGGAGTATAATCTGTATATACTGCCATAGTAGCACTTCCTGATGTATAACTAGATGAATATTTTACTTTTGCTTGTTCACAGAAATAATTACCTGTAGCTATTTTATCACTATAACTTGATAAGTTTGATTGATACCATGAGTCTACTGTAGGTTTTATTGTACCACTATTTGTATAATATATATATTTATAAGAATTATATGCTGTATTAAATTTATATGTTGCATTATTATTTATTCCATCCTGAAGTATCAATCTTACTGTTCCATCTTCATTTATACGAACTATTCTCCAAGTAAGACCAGCAAAACTTACATAGTTATTTTCTACATTACCTCTAAAATAATATGTAGGTTCTCCTGTATTAGTATCAGTAGAACTATATAATCCATTTTCATTTGCTTCACTTGATGCTGTTGTTAATGTTGGATTTGTAGTTACTAATGTATTGTTATTTAAAATAACTTCACTAAATTTATCATTTCCTACTTGTACTTTAACTACATATTCATCTTCTACTTTATCATTTTCACTTATTATTGTTATTTTAAAATAATTATTACCTGTTACTAAATTTTCTAATGTTCTTGTTGTACTTGTTTTTTGTATTATATTTGTATATGCATAATTACTTGTTACATTTTCTATATCTATTGTTGCATTAGGATTTTCTGTATTTATTTCTATTGTTGTACTTGTTGTTCCTTCATCTAATACTGTTTCATAATCATAATCTTTATTTTCTACTTTTTCTAGATTACTATTATTTACTGATAATGTTTCGATATTTGTGTTACTTTCAAATGCTACTTGGCTATCTGTTACTACTGTAGCATTAGCATATACATTTACAGTAACAGTAAATGTTTTACCCATGTCCTCTTGTTTGAAACTTCCATCATTTGTTATCCACATTCTTAAACGATAATCTTGATTTGCTGTATCATCACTAGCAAATACTTTTGTTTTATATAATGTTTTTTCTGTATAAGAACTTGTCTTTTCTGTTTGAGTTAAATTATTATATTTATCCAAAAGTACTTCTTCTTCATTTACTCCATTTACTTTAGTTAAATACATTACTACTACTTCTTCTGATAATGTTGAATCTTCACTTTTTCTAGCTGTTATTTCATAATCTATTTTCTGATTGTTTCCTGATTTTGTTGCACCGATATTAAAATCAAATACATTTCCTTCTCCAGTTAATGCTTTACCCTCTTCGTTACTTACTGGGAATGCATCTTCTATAGCTATTCCTCTTCCTACTGTACTTGTTTCAGTATATAGAAATGTAATACTTCCTGTTTCTAATGTATTATCTGTAGTACCAGCTTGAGCATAATTAAAGAATGCTAAACTTATTCCTACTGTTATACAAACAAGAGCTACTATTGCTACTATACTTAGTATTAAAGCTTTTTTGTTTTTCATAACTTCTCTCTCCTATTCTAGTTTAATTATAACATTTTTATATAAATATGCAATTGCAAAATTATGTCAAATGTTAAATGTATAAATATGTAAAACTTTAAAATAAAATTAAAAGAGTATTTATCCCAAATACTCTTCATTTATTTCAGTATCTAATTTTTCTTCTTCCAACGTATTTGTTATATCATCACTTATAATTTCCCAAGGATCTTCTTCTTCATCATAAGCAATTTTAACTTTAACATCACCTACTATTTCAATACCCATTTCTTTTTGAATAGTATATTCAATCTTACCATCTACAATATCCGCTCTAATACAACTAGGTTGCTTTAAACTACGAATTATAATTTCTTCGTTAGTTATAGAACTGTCACTCTTCTTAGGGGCAGGAACTACTTCTAAATAATCGATAGTTTCCATAACCACCTCGGTTTTAGTATCATCAGAACATGAATACCAAATATTAATATCATAACTTCCTTCTATATTTATTTTATCAGAATTACGATATCCTTTAAAAGTATGATTTATAACCCAACATCCTAATACTGTTGTAGGTATGCAATTAGGAGTAATAGACTTAGTAGTATTAAAAACCTTCTTACCTTTACCTATTACCGCTTTAGTTACTATTTCACGTGTATTTGCCATAATAACCCTCCTCATTTTAATTTATGCGATAATGTATAAAAGTTGACATTAAAAAAGTCATGTTACCTTTGAATTCTTTAATATTTTCTTATTATTTACAAAAAGTCTATTTAAATACTTTGATATTTTTTTCTGATCATCCTTAGTCATTATATTTAATTATGCATTAACCATTTCTTCAGTGACACTAATGTATGAACAACAACATAATCAATATTCTAACTTATCATTAAAAAAATAGGATAATTCGTAATCATATCATAATAATTACCATTTTCATATCTATCGAAAATAAAAGCATCAATATTTTGTATACTTCTTCTAGAAAGTTCACCAAATCTATTAAAACAACTCATGTAAACTAATACAATTTGATACTTTAGCTAATTTCTTCATAC
>CAVIUL010000139.1:0-3792 GCA_963645885.1 bacterium
TTCTATAAGCACTTTCAGCTTTATTATTAATCATAAATTTTAATTTATCACTTGATGTTGTTAATTTCATTTTATTTTCAAATAAATCCTTATTATCTTCATATAAACATACTTCAAATGTATGTCTGCCATTATTGCTGTCTGAATATACTTTAATTTTATCACTTATATATTCAGCATATTTTTTAGTAATATTATTTTCATAGTCATGGTCATTATCAGTTAATACAGCCACTTCAATATTCAATGCCTGTGCTATTTTTAAATATCTTTCAAAACTTAAGCCACTAACTGAAATAATATTAACTTCGTCTTCATTAGGATTTTTTTCATTGATTATTTTATAAAACTTTTCCATTAAAATATATTCTGCTGCACCTTCAACTAAAATAACTTTCTTAGACAATATAAAATTCAATATATTATAAGATGGACACTTAATGAAGAAATCAGCAGTATCTTTATCTATCTTTTTGAAGTCAGATGTAATTACATTATTTCCTTCACCCAAGGCAATCAATTTTTTCAAATTAAGTCTTGAACAAATAACACTATTATGAGTTGTAATAAATGTTTGCTTAGATTTATTGTTTATAATATCAATCAACATTTTTTTCATATTCATGTCACTTAAATGATTTTCAGGCTCTTCTATAAGAATAATATCAATATTTTCTGCACATTTGTCTATTGAACTTTTTATTTTAAGTATGCATTGATTGCCAGAACCTTTATTTTGAATATTTATTCCTTGTTCATATATTGTAAGATTGTTTTCAAGAGAATATTTTGTATGAGTAGATAATCCAAAATTAATTTCTGGAACTTTTTCATTAAGTTCTTTTAAATTATTTTCTTCAAAGTCCTTCTTTAATTTTCTAAAATCATTATTGTATTGATTTTTTAATGATAAATCGGCATACGCACAATATAAGTTAGATATATATTCTTTCATAAAATACTCGTTTGAAATATTAGAATTATCAATGACGACATAATGAATTGGCCTATTATAATTATTAAATGGAGAATCAGAAAATTTTTTAAATTCACATTTATAATACTCAAATGGGAATGCAAAATTTTTCTTTTCTAAAATCTCATAAATTTCTTTTGAAAATTCATCATTTGGAGAAATTTTTAGATATAATCCATCGCACATTATTTTTTCAGTGTTATTATTTCCATTTAGATCTGGATTGCCAGTATCATTTAAATACAGCTCTATATATATTTCTGGTAAATTTTTATATTCTTTTTCTCCATTCATAAAAGTGTCAATTACTTCATTATTAAAAATGTTCTCTAGCCCGATTGAATCTATTCTTGCTTGACTTCCAGAAAGAACAAGTTCAATTGCTTGCAATATAGTTGATTTCCCTGATTCGTTATTTCCAATAATGATATTAAAATCATCATTAAACTCAATTGTTGTTTCATCTTTAAATTTTTTAAAATTATTAATTTTTATTTTTTTAATTATCATTTTTCCTCCATATAATAAAAAACCTATACTACAATAATCTTAATTGACAGTATAGGATTCATCTTAAATAAATTGCGTAAATAGTTTTTCCAAAGTTTCTTTATTAAAATTTTTTGATGATATAACTCTTTTGCTTTTCTTAAAATATGGTTTTGAATCATATACTTCCTGAGAAATTACAATAAAATATCCATGCCTTTGCATAATATTATTAAGTTTTTCTTCATTTAAATCAATTCCAAGCGTTACAAGAAACATTGCGTCCACAGATAACTGATTAACATCTTCAAAATTTTGTTTATATCTTTCGCGTAAAGTCCTTTTTGCACTTACTCCATATATTTTATTATTCAATTCAAATGTAAAATCATATTCAACAGAATTTATAAATTTATCATGTGCATGTGGCCTTACATTATCCGAAATACCATATAATACACTTTCAACTCTAGATTCATATGATGAGCCTGCTGTTGATATTATACTTTGATTTATTGATTCATCCATTATAATCATAAAAATGTTATTTGCATTAATTTGATATTTTTTTGTTATTTCAACTATCATTTCATTTAGTTTCTTTATAGACTTGCCACTTGATGCAAGTATAAATTCAGTTTTTCTATTTACATCTGTTAAAGTATATACCAAAAGGGCACTAATAACTCTCTGACCATATGGATATTCTAAATTAACGAAATCGTAATTTAGACTTAATCTATCCTTAGTGTTTTCTATACCTTCTTTATATTGAATTTTAGCATAAGTTTTAGCTTCTTCTAGTATTAAATTTTTAGATAATAATAATTCAATAGATAATATTGTTAAGTCACACCACATTGGATAGTTTTCATCATTACATAAATTAATCAATGTTAAATAATCTTCATAAGCCTTAACAGTTTCAGATACAATTTGTGAGCTTAGTAACTCTTTGAACTTACTAGGCTCTAGTTCTTTATTTTCATTAATACAATTTTCTAACTGTATCATTTTATTTTCCGTTAACTTGCATTTTATAAGATTTTTCAAAATAGTATAAAATAATAAATTGTTATTATATTCTTGTTTACTAATTTCCATTTTCAATTTCTCCTCCTTCGACAAGTGCTTCATACACTTTATTTGCAACGGCTTCAATCATTTTTGTTGGAACTGAATTTCCAAACTGCTTATAACATTGCATATCACTTACAACTAGTTTAAAATCATCTGGAAATCCTTGAAGTCTTGCTGCCTCTCTTGGGGTTAATTTCCTTGGATTTTTGCCTTTTTGCTCTATTAAAATTTCAGATCCATCTTTATAATATCTTGCAGAAATAGTACTTGTATATTTTGATTCTTCATTAAATAGGCAATATCCAAATCCATTTCCTTTTGCTTGATGTTCTTTTTTTCTTCTTTGATGGCTTGCCCAAAGCTTATCTGAAATAGTGTACTTAGGATCAACATCTTTTTCTAATATATCTCCTAATTTTACATTTATATTTTGTGGTTCTGGAAATTCAAATTTAATGTTATGATTCTTAAATCCGACAATTATAATTCTTTCTCTATTTTGTGGTACGCCAAAATCTCTCGCATTTAAAACTTTATAATATACCTTATAATCTAATTTGTTTTCCAATATATCAAGCATAGTTTTAAAAGTATTACCTTTATCATGATTAATTAGACCTTTAACATTTTCTAACATAAAGCATTTTGGCTTGTGATATTCAAGTATTCTTTCTACTTCAAAAAACATTGTACCTCTAGTGTCGGCAAAACCTTTTCTTTTCCCAGCAATGGAAAAAGCCTGACATGGAAAACCTGCTAATAATATATCAAAGTTTGGAATATCTTTTGCATCAATTTTTGTAATATCTCCACTTGGAGTTTCATGCCAATTTGCTTCATATGTTTTTACAGCAAATTTATCTATCTCAGAGGAAAAAACACATTCGCCACCTAATTTTTGATATGGACGTCGTATGCCTCCAATTCCAGCAAACAAATCAATAAAAGTAAAGTTAGCCATTTTACACCTCCTACGTTTTAATCTTTCGTTTTTTATTATACAATAAATACTATATTTTTTCCATAAATGTGGCAAAAATAAAAGATAAAATATCTAATTTAAAATCCAAATTTATACCTTTTTATATTAATCATTTTTCTTGTTCCATCTTTTTTTATTTCCTTTTGATATTTGTTGGGGATTAGGGGCCACAAACATAGGAATTTGTGCGGGAGTACAAATTCAGTGCTGGCTAGACACAAGTTTTACTCCCAAATTTAAAAATATATAAAAAGAGGATTAAATT
>CAVIUL010000140.1:0-3783 GCA_963645885.1 bacterium
TCAATTATACATAACAAAAAAAATTATATCAATAAAGTTTGACATAATTTTTATTATTTATTTCCAGTCTTCAGCGTTTATTAGATTCTCATATTTATACATTTGATTGAATCTGTTTTTTATGAATGCTTGGCTTTTATATACATCAACCATTTCCATTTTCATATCATAAATTTCCTCTGATATTTCTCTTGCACCTTTATTTTTATGTATTCTTTTCTTAGAAAAATATTTACCAAAATATTTAAGTTTTCCATTATGATTTTGGCTGTATACTTTTGTAACTATTTTATTTGTCATTTTATGATGGATGTGCCCATATTCTCCTTTTGGATTGTGTGTTACGATGGTATTCCATTTTTTCTTGTTCATTATATATTTTAGTTCATATTCTATTTGTTTTTTATAGTGTTTCCAGTCACTTCTTTTTCCTCTTACTTTGTCTGGTTTATCTAAAACTATTAATCTATCTTTTGATATTTTAAGTGCTGCTTCTATTTCTTTTTCACGTTTTTTATTAGTTCCACATGTAATACAAACAACTAAGTACTTATTTTTTAATAATTCTTCGCTTCCCCATAGTGTTTCATCATCTGGATGCGCAACTATCATCAAGTCATCAACACTATTCCAATCATGAAATCTAAGTAAGCCATTTTTTCTTAAATATGTTTTGCTAAATAGCACTAAACAAAAAGAAAATAGTGCTAAAATAAAAAATATTATAACCTTTTTCATGAGTCCCCTCTTTTTAACTACATATGATTATAATACTTTTTAATTTAATTTCAACTATTTTTCTTCTTTTGATTCTTTTTTAGCATCTTTTTCGACAGTTTTTTCTTCTTTAGGTGTTTTTCTTAGTGTTAATTCTTCGCCATTTTTAGCTTGTTCTTTTAATGTTTTAAAGATTCCACTAACTCCTAAAACTGTAAATAACACTGCGAATATTAAGTCTTGTATAATTGCACCAAAGAATTCTGAATCACTATATAAGAATTTCAATACTTCAAAACTTGGTACTATTCCTTCTTTGATTACTAATAAAGCAGGTATTACATATAAAGTTGTAAAGATTATTACTACTATTGAAACTACTCCGATAATATATGGAACTTTAATATCCATTTTTCCTTTGAATAATTTGTATCCTAAAAATGCTCCATATCCTATTAAGAATGCCATAAATGACCACATCATTTCTAGATATACATACATTATTATCCAAGGTAAACTTGCTACTAGGCCACCTAGAACTGCTCCTAAAATTCCAAGAATATATCCTTTGTTGTTTTCAGGTTTTATACTATTTTCTTTTTCTACTATAACTTTAGCTTCCTTAGCCATTATTTTCTCTCCTTCATAGTTGGGAATAGAATAACGTCTCTAATTGATTCATTTTCAGTAAAGAACATAACTGTTCTATCAATTCCATATCCTATACCACCAGCTGGAGGCATACCATATTCTAATGCTTCTACGAAATCCATATCAATATCGTTAGCTTCATCATTTCCAAGTTCTTGTTCTTTTAATTGATTTTCGAATCTTTCTAATTGATCTACTGGGTCATTAAGTTCTGTATAAGCGTTTGCCATTTCTTTTCCACCAACGAATAATTCAAATCTTTGAACGAATCTTGGATCTTTTGGATCTTTCTTAGTAAGTGGGCTTATTTCAATTGGATGTCCACATAAGAATGTTGGTTGAATTAATGTTTCTTCTACGTATTTTTCAAAGAATTTATTTACTATATGACCAAATACTTTTTCATGTTCTTCTAATTCGATATCATGTTCTTTACATAATTTTAATAGGTCTTCTAGTTCCCATTCTTTACTGAAGTCTATTCCGGTTTGTTCTTTTATTGCATCAACCATAGTTACTCTTCTGAAACTTGGGCCTAAATCTATTTCATTACCTCTCCAGTTGAATACTTCTTTATTGAATACTTCGTGAGCTATTGTTTTGTATAATGCTTCTGTCATTTCCATCATACCATCTAAGTTTGAATATGCTAGATATGCTTCCATAGATGTGAATTCTGGATTATGTGTTGTATCCATTCCTTCATTTCTAAATAATCTTCCAATTTCATATACAGCTTCAAGTCCACCTACTAATAATCTCTTAAGTGGTAACTCTAATGCTATACGAAGATACATATCTAAATCTTGAGCATTATGATGTGTTACGAATGGTCTTGCACTAGCTCCTGTTAAAAGTGTACTAAGAACTGGTGTTTCAACTTCTAAGAATCCTCTACCATCCATAAATCTTCTCATACAACTAATTATTTTTGATCTATAGATTGCTGTTTTCTTAGATTCATCATTCATGATTAAATCAACATAACGTCTTCTATATCTTTCTTCTACATCAGTAAGTCCATGGAACTTTTCAGGTAGTGGTTTTAATGCTTTAACAAGTGGAGTATATTTTAAACATTTAATAGTAAGTTCTCCAGTCTTAGTTTTCATTACTTTACCATATACACCTACGATATCACCAATGTCTGCACTCTTAAATAATGTATATGATTCTTCGCCTATATCATTTATTGAAATGTATATTTGAATTGGTCCAGTTTTATCTTTAATACTAAAGAATGATGCTTTACCCATTTTACGGATAAACATAATTCTTCCTGCTACTGTAGCTGTATCATCCATACTATCAAATTCTTCATGACTAACTGTAGCATATTTTTCTTTTAAATCAGCAGCAAAGCTGTCTCTATCAAATCTATCTCCAAATGGGTCAAGTCCAGCTTCACGAAGCTTTTCAGCTTTTTCACGTCTAATTAATTCTTGCTCTGTAAATTGTCTTTCCATGTTTTCATCTCCTTCTTAATTTTAAACTATCATCTTGAGTTTTTAGATATTCCATAAATCCATCTAAGAATTCAAATGATAAGTCTTTATTCTTTTCTTTTTCTTCTTTATACATTCTTTTTAAGATATTTAGTGCATTATCATCATTTTCAGTTATAACTAATGATATATTTTTGCTTGGTACTGGTGTATCACTTTTAGTATGCATATTAAATTCTTCTACATTTGAATTACTACTTACATATCCGCAATACATTTTGCCTATAAATTCTGGATCATTCGCTCTTTCTTTAGCTTCATCAGTATCACTACTTCTATAATGTTCATTTTCATTTATATCAAGTGATAAGATAACGTTTTGTCTCATGAATCTTTCCATGTATTCAAATGATCTTTCAATATTTTCTTTTGTATGAATTTTTCCAGTTTTAAATATTCTTTTATATTCTTCTATAGATTCACGAATTTTACTAGAATCAAGATTTCTTTTAGATACTAAATAGTCGTCCATTCCATATCCATATATAATCCAGTTAATCCATACATCACATATTCTTAAGAATCCTATGTTTCCTTTTGAAAAGAATACTTTTTTAGTTTTCTCTATTCCTTTAGCATTTTTACCTATCATAGGTATTAGACCTAACTCTTCTATTTGATTTATATTTTTTCTTTCTGTGAAATGATATAAAGTTTCTTTAGAGTCTAGGTCTTTTAACTCTATGGTTTTCATTTAGTCTCTTACCTTAATATGTGTTTCTCTTAATTGTTTCTCGAAAACTTCGTTTGGACATCCCATTAGAGCATCTGCGCCATTAGCAGCCATTGGGAACGCTACCATTTCACGAATGTTTTCTTCATCTTTTAATAACATTAAGATTCTATCAAGTCCAGGAGCCATACCTGCATGAGGAGGTGCTCCAAATTGGAATGCTTGATATAATGATGG
>CAVIUL010000141.1:0-3755 GCA_963645885.1 bacterium
CACTGCTAGAACTAAAAAAAGTGCTAAAATTACACATGTAGTTCTAGCTGAATTTAGCAGAGTTTTAGCAGAATTTAGCAGAGTTCTAGCTGAATTTAGCAGAGTTCTAGCTGAATTTAGCAGATGTACATGTAACTGATGCTTTAGGATGTATTTTAGCCTATCTGGGTTCATTCAGGATGCTTAGTAAATTAAAATATGAATATTATATCATAAAGTACTTTACTAAGCGACCTGAGTGATTCTAGATATGTTAGGATGTGAATTTAAGGTCATATGAGTATCAATAAAATTACACATGTAGTTTTAGCAGAGTTTTAGCAGAGTTTTAGCAGAGTTTTAGCAGAGTTTTAGCAGAGTTTTAGCTGAGTTTTAGCTGAATTTAGCTGAGTTCTAGCTGATGTGCGTGTAGCTGATACTTTAGGATGTATTTTAGCCTATCTAGGTTCATCCAGGTCGCTTCCTAAAAGTAATTATGATATAATATTCATAATTTACTTTACTAAGCGACCTGAGTGATTCTAGATATGTTAGGATGTGAATTTAAATACAATAAAAAACCTTATTAGTTATATAGCTAATAAGGTTTTAGTACTTATATAAGGAATTGTATAGAAAAACTCTGCTAAGTGAATTTAGCAGAGTTTTGTATGAATTAAGAAGGAATCAAAAAATGAGTTTAGTATTATTTATTATTCGAATATACCCTTTAGGTCTTCTTCTAGTTCTTCATCAGTGAACATTGTTATATCCTGGTATTGTTTTTTGAGTTCATTTGAATTAGCAGATGAATTAGCAGAGTTTTTAGTAGGAGTATTTTTTATTTGGTTCATGATTTTAGTATCTGTGATTTGTTCCTTGATAGTTTTTGTTGGTTCAGGTTCAGGTGTTGGAGTATTATCAGACTTAATAACTCTATTTAGTGCGTACCAAGTGCCATGTTGTCTTCTTATATCCCAGCCGTATCCTTCAGATAGTTTTTTGATAAGTTGTGCTCTTACTAGTCTGTGTTCTATAGATTCTTCATCACAAATGTCTAGATAGAGTTCGTATATTTGTTTGAAATCTATTTTTTGTGCTCCAGCTAATATTTCAAATTTATTATTGACTTTTTGTATTGGATCTGCAGAGTAGTCATTAATTTCACAGCAAAGGTCTTGTACAGCTTGTGGAAGATTATCAATAGATGGAAGGTTGTTTGTATATTCTTCAGCAGCCAAATGTAATAACCAAGCAGTGATATCTTTTAGGTGGTTAGTGTTGATATCCGCATAAAATTTGCCATATTCTGAAATTTGTGCTATTAGTGCTTTTTCATCATTAGTATTTTTGATTATGCCAATTTGTTTTGCAATAGTTACATTATATATTTTGCTTGTGCTTGGGAATATAGCTAAGCGACGTCCATGAGCTACTTCGTTGGATGTTTTTGGTGTGTAGTTACAGGCTGCGATAACTCTAGCGTTATTTTCCACCACGTATTTTGAAACACCTTTGTCGTTTATCACTATATCTGAATAGTCTACAACATTTTTGAATTTTGAGCCAAGTACGACATTATTGCATTCACTAATACCTAATAAGCGCTTATTTTTTTGTAAAGCATTGAAAGTATTATCTAATCTATCATCAATTAGTTCTGGGCCAGCTGTTGAGCCAAAGTTGAGAAATGAGTGGATAATTAGATCTATTAGTTTTGATTTACCATTAGCTCCTACACCTTTTATTATATCGCAGAAATTATCTCTGTTTGAGCATTTACCTAGCCAAGCTGTTGATACTCTTCTTATAAAGCTATTAGCGCATTCTTGATTATCAAATACTGGTTCAACAATTTTTGTCATTACTTGATTTATGATGTTTTTATCATAATCTAGGTTTATATCTAAAATGTTTCTGCATAAAATAAATTGAGTTTTGATTGGATTCTTGAGTGTTTCAGGTCTTCTTAGGTCAATAATACCATCATTTGTAGCGTAAACACAAGCAGCATCATATTTGTTATCATCTGCATTGCTAATAATATCATGGCTATTAGATACTTCACGAGCTATACTATTAGTTTTTATCATGTAGCTACCTAATTTATCTAGCATATGTTTTTTAGCTTTTGCAGTGATTTCTGAATCATTTTCTATTTTATCTAGAATAGCATGTCGAATATCTGCTAACATAATCTCTATGACACTATCATCTGTTATAGTATATCTATTATTTTCAGCAACCCATCTATAATATTCTGGTACTTTTTTGCCTGAACTGCCAACATTATTATAAATTTTCAGATAATTCTTAAGAACACTTATACACATATCAGTGTATTGTGGCAAGGTATCGCAATAAATACTTTTAGCTGCTACATGTTGGTTCCATGAAGTATTAGCATTTTCAACATATGATTCAGCAGCTTTTTTCATTTGAGCGCATTGTTGCATAATAATTTGATCAATTTCAGAACCACTTATTTGCACTATATAGCCATTTTCTTGAGCCATTTTGAAAATTGTACCAGCAGTGATGTTTTTGCCTTCAGCATTATGTCTAAAGGTTTTCCACTTATTTGCACAGGCACCTTGTTTGTATTTTGCACTGCCTTGAGACCATGTATCCCAAATATCACATTCTATATTTTCATTATATAGTCCAAAGCCAACTTTTAGCCAAGTGTCATAATCATCAGGTGAAATGTAGTTGAGAGCTTCGGTGATATTTTTATATTTTTTCTCGACCATGTATTTTGAATCTGAGTTCTTTATATATGTTTCTTCAGTTGATTTTGTGAAGCCCCATTGTAGTTCATCTACAAATAATTCGCCATCATGTGGTATTACAATTGGGTTTTCGATACCATAAATGAATCTTGTAGCATCTACGCAGCTTTTATCGAATTCTGGGTAATCTTTCACTATATTGCTTTTGATGTTTTCATAAGCAGCTCTATCAGTTATTGTTTTGCTTAGTGGAAAAATTACATGGAATCTAGGACGAGCGCTTTGTTCGCTATTTTCACCAGGATGTTTGATTTTCATATTATTTCTTGATGGTACAATGTAAAATTTGATATTTGCGAAGGTTTCATCATTCATGAATTGTTCAGGTGTTATCCAAGATTCGGCAGTATCATTTTTATCGTTATCAATATCCATTTCGATGATGTTGGACCATTCGAATTGTGCTGGAATATCATGACCATCAATTCTCTTTTTAGCTCTAGTATTATTGGTAAATTTGCAGCAGATATGATCGAACTGTACGGCATTTTGTAGGCCTGCTGTGTCTGATATAGTACGTTCGATGGGGTATTCAGTATCCCATTTAGCATTCTCTAAGCTCTTTCTTGTGAAGAGTGTTATAGGTTTATGATCGCACTTAGTGCAGCTGGAAGTCTCAACAGCAACATTACCATAATTATCAATAAAATTCTTATCCATTTACTTTTCCTTTAGAGTTATTAATAAACTTTTCATTGTATGCTTTTATAAAGGGGGAGTTTTATCTCCCCATAGCTAAAGGAAGCATACATGGAAATTTATTAATGTTTTTTCCTATATAATTCAGATAAGCTTCGAATTTCTTATCTGAATCAAACCATTGCCATATTCAGAGATAATATAATCATTATTTCTGAAATGTACACAACAAAAAATAAATGTTGTTATATCTATTTATATCATTTTTTCGAAAAACATGTGAAAAATCACAAATTTTCATAAAAAAATTGCAAAAAATTTTCAAAAAATCCCTAAAATGTTGAT
>CAVIUL010000142.1:0-3637 GCA_963645885.1 bacterium
ATTCCTTATCAATATCTACTCTCTTTTTCAAAATATCAATTGCTTCTACTTTCGTCATATTTTATTCACCTGCCTTCTCAAAGTAATAAATTGAATTCATTGTTTCAAATATATGTATTTCATCAACAATATTTCTATTTAATATTCTTGATGTAATAAAACCATTACCTTTACTTTCACAAGTCGGAACAAACATCAAGAATGAATCGCTCATTACAAAGATTCCTATATCACCTATATACTTAACTTGTGTAGGTTTATTTGTTTCTTTATTTATTGCTTTTACTAATTTATATTCTTGCATTTAATTATTTTCCTTGTTCATCAATATAGTTTACTATATCTGTCAATTACTCTGACTACAGCGCATTTCTGCCTTTTATTTCATATAATCAGATAAATTCATAGTACTATAATTCTTTACTTTATCCAAATATCTGTTTCTTTATTTAACTTATATTACTATATTAACACATTTCGTCTAATTTGTATATAGCCTAAAAAATAAAAGGACCAGACTATTTTGTCTGTTCCTTAATAGGTTTTTATTTCTAATTCTTTTCTACGACTTTTTTCGAGTTCCTGTTCATTTGGTGGTAACATAAATATTAATGGAAGCAAGAATTTTTCAATTTTATAATCCTCTGCTATGATATTTTCAATATTACAACCTTTATATATTCTTGAACAATAGTGTAAATCTGAAATACCAATATAATAATCCGCGTCAGCCATTTTTGAAATTGATTGACCTAATGCGTAAATTGGTTTTGCTTCACTATATTCAGCTACATAGCTATCAATTAGTTCTAGTTCCTGATTAAAAACAATTTCAGCTATCTTGTGCATTTTATTTATACTGTACAAAATATCTTCTTGTTTTCTTCCTTTCATTGGCACACTAACAAATAATTTTTTCATCTATTCTTCCACCCCAATTTCCTTTGCTTCTGCTAAAATAATTTTCATTTCAGGGTAATATTCCTCAAGAACGTATTTTGCAATTAACTTAATATTTGGAAGTGCTTGTGCGTAACAATCAATCTTTTTCCAAGGTCTATTAGTTTCATCTTTAGCAAAAAGCGGAGCAACCACAATTTCATACTCACACCTTCCCCATTCTTGCCACTGAATAATTCTCCTTAATCTTTCAGTAAAATCTTCAAATGATAAATTTTGTTCTTTGTATTGTTTACAAAGTTTATTTGTTTCTTCATTTACAGAATAATTTTGAAAAATGTTAAATGGTACAATTTCTTTTCTATTTACATCTTCATTTAATACGTACCATTCAAATTTAATTTCCTTCATAATTTATACCTCCCAATAATTACTTAACCATAAATCTTTATCTTCTGTGTATTCAGGTAAATTAAAATTAACTTCTTTCATAATAACTTCAAATTGATTTTTCAAATAATAAGCAACTAAACCTTGTGCTTTATTTGTAATTTTTACTTTATCACCAACACTCATGTCATTACAAAATTTATTAGCTGTAATTGTATCAGTTGCCATTTCAAATCTTTCCATTACATAATCTACAATTTCATCAATGTGGCTATTTAAGTATTTTAATCCTTCACTAGTCATTATTAATTCTCCTATTTCTCATAGCTTACAAAATTTTCACCGCCCCATAATGTATCATCAGGGTCTGCAAACCTTTTGCTTAAAATGAGTTCGCTTGCTTCAGTTAAACCTCTTAAAAACAATTCTGACTTCAATGTATTTTCCCAAAATTCATCTTTTGTTACTTTATTATCTTTGCCTCTTTCCGCATACCATTGTTTTCTTTGTTCATCATTTAATATTTCGTAAATAATAAAATCCCATTGAAATACTAAAGCATTAATTATTTCTTTACCTAAATTTTCAAGTTGTTCACTTGTAAACTTCATTTTATTTGTGTCAAGCATTTTATTTACCTCAAAATTTCATTCTTCACACTATACCTATGATTCATTACTTCTTGTTCTGCATCATAAGTGCCATTTCCGCCTTCCCATTTAATTGAATAACCTTTGCCGTTCCATTTAGTTGTAAATCCTTCGTCTTCAAACCAAGTCATTACTTCTGCTAAACAGTCTTGATTATATTTCCAATTCGGTTCTACATAGCAATTATCTAACCCGTCCTCAGCAGCATCTTCAATACGAATTTTAATTGCATTATATAAATCATAAACTAATTTATTAGGGTCGTTAACCTGTTTAGTTTTATTTACAATTTCATTATAAAAATCTGATTTTATCATATTATTACCTTCTACTTTCAACGTATTCAAGTCTTCGCTTAATAAAATACATTCTTTGTTCTTCTGTTATATCAGGACAATCCTCACAAAACCCGTCATAAGTACAAACGTCATTTTTATAGCTGCAATAGTCTTCTGTTGCCCAAAATGTTTCGTTTTCTTTTTGATCTTTTTCTAACTTCTTTTTTATTTCTCGTGCAAACCCTACGGGCTGTTCATTGTCATTGCCATCATACTCAGCAAATAACCAGTCAAATCTTAACCAATTATTATAACACTTTTCAGCGCTGTCTTGAGAATAATCATAATCGCAACATTCACATTCAGTATCTCCACAATTATAAGGTCTGCCTTCACACAAACATAAATTTGTAATTAAAATATCAAGCAATTCATATTTATATCTTTCCCAGTTTTTCATTACTGTTTTCCCTCATAATCGTAAATATCTAACCAACCCATTTGCCAACATCTGTAAAGAAAAGTATCTAAGCATTCCATTTCTTTAGGTGATGTTTCAATATTTGTTTCACACAATAGTGCATCTTTAGCAATTTCGATAATTTCAAATCTGTTATCACTACAGCTATTGGCCATTATTTATACCTCCGTATAATTGTGTATACATTTAATATATATAAATAGTTTTATCTTCTTCTTCGTACCTCAAAATCGGATATCTAAAAACGTCTTCGCCAGTTTCAATGCTTGTTTTAGTTCTTACTTTGACCATAGTATCTTTTGGACGACATTCTAAATATGTAATCAAATCTTCAATAGTCATTTTTATATTTCCTTTTCTTTTAATATATTATCTTTCAAATTTTCGTATTGAATTTTAAGAAAATTAATTACTTTCTCTTCATATTCTATAGAAATATTTTCTTGTTCAAAAGGCGACATTTCTCTAAAAGCATCTCTTTGTTCATTAGTCCAAAAATCTGTATGTCTTTCTTTTACTTCTGCAAACCAGTTATAGTTTAATATATCCTCGAATAATGCTAATCCTGCATCTTCAATTTGTTTATCAGTAAAATCTTGCCAAATAGGTTTTACTTTTTCTTTCTCTTTGTCTTCTATATATTGATAACAAAGCGTTTTTAGCGGACAAGGTCTTTCGCAATGCTTATCCAAATAATCACAAGATTCAATTATTCGTCTGGTGTAAAAATTTAGTTCTCCTTTGTACATTTTATTACCTCACGATTTTTTTATCAATGCCATATAGTTCTCTCTTTAGAACTTCTTTATCCCTATCGGCAACGTAGATGCAATCCATACACCACTTGAGCCACATCGTCTACCAACTTAACTATATATTTTTTATCTTTATATTCATATACTTTAACTTGATAAAGCTTAAAATCATTAACCTCTTCA
>CAVIUL010000143.1:0-3609 GCA_963645885.1 bacterium
TCAGCTTGGTTTCACCAAGAAAACTTAGAAAATCTTATATAATAACTAAAAAAACGTGTATAACTCTTTAAAGAATTTAATTATTATATTAGAATATACATCTGATATAGTTAAGTGAGAACTTTAGTTCGAACACGAACTTTTGTACTTTAATTATGTATTTTATCAACAAAAGTGAGTTAAATGTATTCAATAATCATAATTTACTTAACTTATATATTAGAAGGACTTTTTGTCCTCGAAAAACCGTACTTATCAGGGACAAATTGTCCCTAGACCTCTGAACTATGTAGAATATAATCCAAAGAGTCTTGCATATTTTGTAAATAAACTCTTGCCTTCTGTCCTGCTATTTTATAGTGTTTTTCTTTTAATTTCTCTAATTTTTTTTGTCCCTCTTCTAGTAATCTTTGAACCTCTGCTTCTGGTCTTCTTCCTTCTATCGTATATAGAGGAACAATAATCCATTTACTATGAGACCCGTTATTTATAAGTCTCTTTTTAATTATTTCTTTTTCTTCCATATCTTTAATCATTCTTTTAACAGTCTTAGGAGAAACCTTATTATCTTTTGCAATATATTCAGATGTCCAGATAAACGGTTCATATTTAAGCATTAGTAAATATAATTTGCATTGAATAATATCCAAAGGAAAAGTGTCTTGAACCCAGTATTCATATTTCAAATAAAAACTCTGTCTTGTCCTATCTATTTCATAATTCATTGTTTTTTCTTCTTTCTATATACTTATCTATATCATCCCCTACAAAACGTGTATAAAACCAAGTGTTAGGAACTACACTAATGAATAAATCCCTACACCAAACTTGCAATAGTATCTCATTTTGTTTTCTGAGCTTATCTACTGCTAATTTAATATAATCCCCGTTAGGAAGGCAAAGCATATCTGCTAATTCTTCAAAGGAGCTAAACTGTAACCAGCCTAACTCCTTGCAGATAGTTTGTATTTCCTCTCTAACGATATCTTCTTGTTGTTTTGTTAGTTTAGGAGTTGGAATATATCTATTCTTCTTTTTTGCTTCTTTTCTCATTTAATTGTACTTTTACTACCTTTAACTTAATATCTTTTATAATATTACATATCTCTCTATATGGTGGGTCTATAAGGTCTCTAGGTACTTTATATTTCATTTCTAAGATTGAGTCTGCGATAGAACGTACTAATGGACTTGTTAGATAGTAATTGTCTACCTGGAATTTTAAGCATCTCTCAGCTGCTGACTTCGAAGTAAAGAGTTGTGTCTCCTCGTTTAATTCGTCTAATCTTCTATTTCTTGTTACAAAATATTCCGTTTTCAATTCCTTTAAGGCGTATAAAATCATTTAATTCCTTTCTTTATTCATTCTACGGTCCTATCAATATCCTTTTTAAGAGGGGCTAATAAAATCTAGGATAAATCTATAAGGGGTATATATAAACACGTCTTAAAACGCATTCTAGCCACCTTAGATTTGATATATTGAGTTATTCTTCCTCTTCCTCTACATCCTCATCATAAATCTGAAAGCCAACCCCTCCAGCTTTTTCTTCTACCTCTTCTTCTTCTTCGTTGGTATGTTCTTCAACAAAGGTTGCTATAGTGTTATAATCTTCAGCAGACATAATCACATAGTTTTTCTTTAGATAAAGACATCCAAAGATAACCAGAATAATTGTGTTTATTGTACAAAGTAAAGTTGTTATGCTAATCATTTTTGGATACCTCCTTAAATTTGAGTCCGTTAGGACGTTACGAGTTTTAGACGAGTGGTTTAAAAAGAAATTTAACGGTTCATTTAAAGCTGGAAGAGCCGATAACAACTAGTTTTCTTATTAAGCCCGAAACGAGGGCGTTATCGTGCAAAGCACGGTTTATTTGTCTAATTTCGGTGCAATTACTGCATACATTTTACCAGCTTTTGATTTCTTAATTTCAACATTAATAAACCCAGCTTCGTTTGGTTCGTTTTCTAGGAATTGTTCTACATTAACTCCTAGTTTAATAATATCACCAAATTTTGTTTCTTGTACTTTTACGCTAATACCTTTAGCGAAATCAATTTCTTTTTTATCCATTTTGTTTTTCTCCTTATATTTGAGTTATTATTTACTCTGTTTATATTATATCATATTTTTTTACTTATTTTAACCTTTGAGCTTTGGCTCTCCTGCTGATGGGTGGCTTTTATTTGCTAAACGTTGTGGCTCAACTTCTTCTACTTCATACCAATATGTTACTATACAAGCGAAGAATACCTTTTGGATTGAAAGTGGTGCTAATATAAAAAACCAAGTAGTATCACTTTTGGCGCCAGTTTATAAAGGACAAACGTTTACCATCGGTTATTCACTGACTGGTTCAACGGAAAAATTCCGTTTTGTTTACGCAGTAGGCTCTGAGCCAACGGCGTAGTAAAATCTAAAACGACTGTTCGTAGTAGTTGCTGAAAAATCCCTATAGCTAACCTTAAAATCAACATCTTTTTTAGCTGGGCAAAACAGGTTAATTTCACCTTCGGTAGCTTTAGACCAATTAAGCTGTTGAGCTCTATGCTCCACGGTATAATTATCCGAAAATATAATACCAAAAAAGGCATTTGTAACTGTATTACTCGATGAACCATATCTTCTAACATAGATATACCCATCAGCAGGAGCTGTATAAGCTGTACCAGATGCCCCTAAAGTTAAATCAACATATGTATTAGATGGCATAGCCATATGAGCCATATATGTATTATTATCAGGTGATTTATTAACTACTTCATATTGGTTAGTTCTGTCACCATATTTAAAACTGTTTGTTTTAAGTACAGTATCATACATAGTTATACCAGAACCATCAGCACCGTAACCATTAATATTCAATACGTGGTTAGTTGTGTCAGCTTTAGCGTGTGGAGCAAGACTTGCACTTGTATTACCTCCAAAGTAAACAGTACTACCAGCTACATTTGTCCCGTTAATATTGATAGCATAACCTGCATCAGTTGATGGTAATGTATCTTGTTTGTTTCCTAATTCAGTATTAACCTTATTAGAAGACCATACGGTATCTGTTGAAGTGGTTGTATCGTCGATTGTAGCACCTCCACCTCCAGCTAATAAGTCTGTTTCTTCTCCAGAACTATTGATAAAACTTAAGGTATCAGAAGCAATCTTCAACCCTCGGTTTTTAGTTCCAGAGGTATCTGTTTGAATATAAAGAGGCTTTTCCGAATAATTCTTAATATGAGGGTTATTGTCGCTGTTTGAACCATACCCCATATAAATACTTGCGGCATTGAAACAACCAAATAATCCAGCTTCGTTAGTTGCAGTCCAAGAAGTACCGAAACTTTTCATAATGGCGTCATTATTAATAGCTTGTGTTGTATTGGTTGTAATAACATTTGTAGCAGAAATAGTATTTGTGCCTTCGTCAATAGTAATATTATTTCCAGTCGCTAACTTATTTTGTTTAGATGTTATTTCTGAACTTGTTTTAGATGAACTCCAAACTTTAGAAGCTGAAGTTGTTGTATCATCTATTTCAGCTCCACCACCAGAGCTACCTCCACCTTGATATGGTAAGTCTGAGTACTTTGTACTACCATCTCCGATTTTT
>CAVIUL010000144.1:0-3504 GCA_963645885.1 bacterium
AAATACTATTTTGCACAGTGGGGCTGAAAATGGCCTAACGGGTAGGGAATTTGTCTCTATATTTCAGTTTTTTTCTCTTTTGAAAAGCAAAATTCATAATAATTTCTACTTTCTCTAGTGGATCACTTGGAGGATTCATGATGAAGCAGAATAGATTTAAATAGTTCTGTAATTCATCTCTCTTAAATCCAGAATGATTGTCCAAGAACTCTTTTAATAAGAAATGTATATGATTGATTCTATACATTGGATTATCTTCATCACTAAGTCCTTTTGTTTCTGATGATAAATGTATTTCCTCTTTTAACTCTAACTTCTGAATAATCTTAGAATAAGCATTTTCACCATCATGAATCATTAACGATCCTTTCTCTATTTTATCTTTGAACTTATCATATATTCTGTTTTTTGATGGCTTTCCTTTTCCACATACAAAGCAACATACATGAGTTTTATCAACTCCTACAGCTATACAATACTTATCTTTAGATAGGCCTCTTTTCTTTTTACCTTCTGCAGTTACTGTGATTTCACTTTTAACTTCGCTATAGTATGTCTCATCAAAATAAGTAATTTCCTTTAATAATAAGTCATTTTGATAATCTTCAAGTAGTAAAAATAGCTTTGAAAGCCAATATTCTGATGTTGTTGGTGAGTTTTTGTTGTTTCTAGCTGTTGCAGAGGTACTAGAAAACTTGAAAATATTCAAACAGAACTCTAACCATTCCTTGATTGGTATCTTGTGATCTTCGAATATTGTATTAGTAGTGACAGAAAATTTCCTATCACAATCTTTACACTTGTATTGTTGAATGCCGTTCCTACTAAATCCATTCTTTTTAAAATTTACTGAATCGCAATATGGACAAGATTTAATAGGTATCTTATTGAGATATGTTGCTTCCCCAGTAAATAGTAAAGATTGATGTTTATTGTAATAATTAGATAAGTAAGCTTCAGTTAAAGCTTGCTGCACGGGTGTTTTCTCCACAGAAAAATCCCATGGAGTTCTTCTCATAGATTTAAAATTAGATTTTTTACTCATTTGTGGTGTCTCCTAATTTTGGTAGACAGTAATGTGGAGACCACCACGTCAATATACATTACTGCCTGCCAAAATCAATATTTATTGGCTTTCTAAGCCAGTTCGATTATAGCAAAATCAGCCCCACTGTGCAAAATAGTATTTTAAGTAATTTATCTCTTTATCTTGATCATAAACTATCTTACTTAATAGATTATTATTATCATAATATAAATAAGTATTTCTACTTGCTCCATCTATTATTTGGATTAATCTATCATTACTATCATAGATAAAGCTTTGATATTTATTATTAACACCATCTGTTATCTTTATTATCTTTCCACTACTTTTATTAAATTGATAGATATAATCATTATCTGTAATAGTTATATCTTCATTATTTACTTTTAGTTTTACTTTCTTATCATATTGTTTTAAGTAAGTATCATTACTTTCTTTATCAAAATATTCTTTTGTTCCATTTTCATTAATGAATTGATAAGTATATTCATCTTTCCTACTTACTTCTAAATTAACACTTAATCTAAATCCTTTTCCATAACCTATTTGTTTATCTCTATTTATACAATTATAAATATGAGCGATATTAAGTGGTAAGTAATTACCACTATCACTAAAGTCATTATAGATATAGTTTAATTCCCCTTCATTTACTGATACATAGATATTTCCTAAACTATTACTCTCTATAGATTGATAACTAAAATAATCATTTAAGCCACTATTACTTACAGTATTTATTACTATATAAGGATATTGACTATAATAAGTTGGATGAGAAAAACTAGTGAAGGTAGAATATCTATAACTACTAGTATCATCGCTATAAAATACCAAGCCATAATTATCATCATTTTCATACCAATCAGAAACAATATTAGTTATATCTAAATCAAATCTAGTATCATTACTATTATAATTACTGCTTATATAATCATAACTCTTCCCAATTATATTCTCTAACTTATTATAAGTTAAACTTCTAAAATTAGTTTCTTCTTCTATTTTTGAAACAAGAATACTATTTGTACCTTGTCCTCTAAATCCCATCTGATATAAAGAAAGATAAGCAGCTACAACTGATTCATCTTCACTAAGTATTGGTAAATCAAATTTAATGGCTGCTTTACATATTCCATAACTACTTGCTTCCTTACCTACCCAGATAGCTCCATAACCATACATCTCACTACTGTTAGGACGAGATGATATTACTGTTATATTTTCTACACTATTACCATAAAGATATTTACTTACTATCGCATTAATACTTATGGGATAGCTTCTTTCTAAATTAGTTAACCAATCTTCATCAATACTAACAGATATATTATTATTGACTACTTCAACATCAGCTTTAATACAATCACCATTACTGTCATAAGCATAGATATTATTAATGTAGTAACTATTATCATTATCATCTGTTAGAAAGATATAACCATCATCATTTAAACTAACATCATACTCCTCAAAATAAAAAAGATATTCATCATTACAGCTTTCATCCTTTAATATCAGCCTATTGATCGTTTCTTCTCCTACTATTTGATATTGATAATCTACATTATCATAAATATTATTATATTGAACTATTTCACTTATTGAATTACTAAATAGTAAGTTATCCTCATTAACACTATTATTATTATCATTATTACTGTTATTATTTGAATCTATACTACTTACAAGTTGAGCCTGCAAGTTATCATTAGAATTAGAAAGGTTTAATGTAACTTTATCACTATGAGTATTATTAGAAAGGAAACTTACAGAATTATCATTAACAGTTAATCTATTATCAATAAGTTGATACACATTATTATCATCTAATTTAGCTACTATATGATCATAGATACAACTTATAATAGAACCATCATTCAATTTAAATTATCTCTTATTACTTTCCCTTTTACTTGTAAGTTCATAAGCGATATCATCATAATCTATATTATTATTTTCCAAATTATTCAACGTATAATTATCCAAGGAGTCATTATCTTCATCATCTAAAGCAAACGCGTCAACATAAAGGGCATTAACACACATGAAAAAAGATAAGATAATCACTAGAGTGTTTCTAAGAAATTTACTTATATTTCTTATTATAAAATTCATATATTTCTCCTATATCTATTTATTAATCACTATATTGGAATCTCTTTTTGTGGCATTATCATTGAAAAAGTAATTAATTACCTAAATCTTATTTAAATCATATATTTAAGTCCAAAATGTCTTTTAACTCATCTTTTTGCTTAGCAATACAATAACTGTTATGAAAGTTAAAAACATTATTCCTATTCATTATAGCCACAATTAGAACCCCCTATTTAGTTCTTCTTTATTTTACACCCTTTTAACCATAGAAAAGCATCAAATTTGTCTCAAATTTATCAAATTTTTCATATTTTTTTAATTAGTTACAAATTTCAATCTATGTAGAAAAAGAGACC
>CAVIUL010000145.1:0-3478 GCA_963645885.1 bacterium
AATAAATTTAATATATAATTATTCATAGACATAGGTTTATTCCTTTCAATGTTAAATTTTTCCAAATACATTGTATCAAACCTATGTCTTTTTTTATAAATAAAAAATAGTGTAGTGAATTTGCACTCACCAACACTATTTATAATACAACCGTTTAATTATAAAGTTAAACTCTTTTTTACTTGTTTTGAAGGGTTAATTATAGTAGAATTAATATGAAGAGAAAGGGTGAATTTTATGGCAAATGAAGAGTTAATAGAATTACGTAATAAGTTTATTTTAGGTATTTCACTGGCTTTAATAATAACAGTACCTTTTTTATTTTTCTTTATTACAAGATATTCAAATATTAAGTCTAAAGTATATAAGGCTTATAGAGCAGAAAAGACTTTTATTGTTTATGTTACTGATTCTTCTTGTGATAAATGTAGTATGGTTAAGAATAAGTTAAAGAATTTAGATGTTGAATATATAGAGTATGATTTATCTAAAGCTAGAGATAAAGATTTAGTTATTAAAAAAATTGGTGTAAAGGAAAGTACTTTGGTGGCACCTTCTCTTGTTTATGTGAAGAATGGTGTATCAATGATTAATTTGTTGAATATTTCTAGTGAAGAAGAAATTGATGGTTTTATTAAGTATATGGATACAGTTTAAGAGGTGAAGATATGAGTAAAGGTGTTGCGTTAGTTACTGGTAGTAATAGAGGTATTGGTAGAAGTACTGTAGAGGAGTTTGCTAAAGCAGGTATTGATGTAGTTATAAATTATTGTCATCATGAAGAAGAGGCAAAAGAATTAGAAAAGTATATTAAGGATAATTATGATGTTGATGTACTGGTTGTTAAATGTGATGTTTCTAAGGAAGACGAAGTAGAGAACATGATTAATACTGTTGTTGATAGATTTGGTAAAATTGACTTTTTAGTTAATAATGCTAGTGTTGCAAGAGATAGTTTACTTTTAGATAAGTCTGTTAAAGAGTTTAGAAGAGTACTTGATGTTAATTTACTTGGTACTTATTTATGTAGTAAGTATGTTGGTAAAGTTATGTTAGAAAATAGAAAAGGTAAGATTATTAATGTTTCTTCTACTAATGCAATAGATACTTATTATCCAGAGAGTTGTGACTATGATGCTTCTAAAGCTGGAGTTATTTCTTTAACACATAATCTAGCAAGAGAGTTTGCACCAAGTATTTATGTTAATTGTGTATGTCCAGGCTGGGTTAAAACTGATATGAATAAAGATTTGTCTTTGGAACAAGTTAATGAAGAGAGAAAAAAAATATTGTTAGGAAGATTTGCTGAGCCAGAAGAAATTGCGAAAGTTATTGTATTTTTAGCTAGTTCAAAAGCTAATTATATTAATGATTCTATTATTAGAGTAGATGGTGGCAAGTATAATAATTAGGAGGGTTTTTTATGTATAATAATTTAGGTATTTCAGAAGAAGTAGTTGATTTAGTAAATAAATGTGAAATTGACTGTTTTGAAGAGTTTGCGAAAATAGATGAGGCTTGTTCTTTTAATAGTTTAAAAGTTTTAGCTAGTTTTCATAGAAATAAAGTAAGTGAAGCACATTTTGTAGGTACTACTGGCTATGGTTATAATGATTTAGGTAGAGATGTTATAGAAGATATTTTTAAAGATGTTTTGGGTTGTGAAGATGCTTTGGTTAGAGGACAATTTATTTCAGGTAGTCATGCTTTAACCGTTTGTTTCTTTGGACTTTTAAGACCTGGGGATTTGTTACTTAGTATTTCTGGTAAGCTATATGATACTTTGGATGAAGTTATTGGTATTAGGGATAATCCTAGTTCATTAAAGAGTTTTGGTGTTAAGTATGAACAAATTGATTTAGTAGATGATGATTTTGATTATGAAAAAATAGAAGAATTTGTTAAGAATAACAAGGTTAAAGTAGTTGAAATACAAAGAAGTAAGGGATATTCTACAAGAAAGAGTTTATCTTTAGAAAAATTAGGTAAGGTAATTAAGCTAATTAAAAATATTGATAAAGATGTAATTATCATGGTTGATAATTGTTACTGTGAATTTGTTAGTGAAGCTGAACCTGTTAGTGTTGGTGCTGATATTATTGTTGGCTCTTTGATTAAAAATTTAGGTGGTGGAATTGCTCCTAATGGTGCTTATATTGCGGGAAGACGTGATTTAGTTAGTCTTTGTGCTGATAGATTAACAGTTCCAGGTTGTGGCAAGGAAGTTGGTCCAAGTCTAGACATTAATAAACAGATATTACAAGGTTTATTTATGGCTCCTAGTGTTGTTAGTTCGGCATTAAAAACAGCAATACTTACAAGTCGTGTAATGGAAGAATTAGGTTATGATGTTGAACCTAAATATAATGATGAAAGAGTAGATATTGTTCAAAATATTATATTTAGAGATCCAGATAAGTTAATTGAATTTACAAGAGGAATACAGGAAGCTTCCGCAATAGATTCTATGGCTATAGTTGAACCGAGTGATATGCCAGGATATGATAGTCAAGTTATAATGGCATCTGGTTCTTTTACACAAGGGTCTTCAATTGAACTTTCTTGTGATGGTCCATTACGTGAGCCATATATTGCTTATATGCAAGGTGGACTTACTTATCAATATGGTAAATTAGGTTTAATGAAAGCCGTAACAAGAGTTTTGAAGAAGTAGGGATATGAAAAATAAATTTAATTTAACTAGAGAACAAAATATTTTTGTCGCGAAAAGGAATATTGTTGATTATATATGGAAAAGTGCTAATTTGGAAGGAATTGATGTAACGTATTTTGAGACACAAGCAATTTATGATACTGGTGTTGTGAATGGACTTACAGTTGATAATATAATTGCGATAAATAATTTAAAATATGCTTGGCAATTTATATTAGAAAATGATGATATAGAATATGATTATAAGGTTTTGTGTCAATTACATAAACTAACAGTCGATAAATTGGTTTTAGAACAAGATTTAGGAAGAATCAGAACTACACCTGTAAATATTGGTGGAACATCTTGGAAGCCAGCTTTTCCTATTGAAAGTCAAATAAAAGAAGAGTTAGAAGAATTATTAAATCAAAAGGAAAAGACTAAGACAGAACTTTCTATAGAAATAATGTTATGGATTATGAGAAGACAAATGTTTATTGATGGTAATAAAAGAGTAGCAATGTTGTTTGCTAATAAGATAATGATAGATAATGGTTGTGGTATAATTTCTATTGCACAAGAGAATCAGCCAATGTTTTATGATAAACTAATTAAATTCTATGAAACTGGTGAAATGCAAGATTTAAAACAATGGATTTATGATACTAGTATTGATGGAATTGATTTGAATAGCAATAGGTAATATAATTCACTTTTTCAATTATTGAATTTTGCGTAGATAACTGATATACTTAATGTATGATAATTTGGTAAAGGTTTGGCGATGAATTATGAAAAGTAACTTTATAAAGTCTTTTTTACATA
>CAVIUL010000146.1:0-3470 GCA_963645885.1 bacterium
AATCTGAAAAAGAAAAAAGTTGGCAAAAATGCGAACTTTAGTCTAAAAATTTACGGAAGTTTTTTAAATCAGATAGTCTTATTTTGGTATTTAAATCTCTGTAGTAAACAAATTCGTGTCCATTGAATAAAAGATATGTCTTATTATTAATAATTGCTCTATGAGGCTCTATATAGCCTATATTGGTAGGTTCTAACTTTAATAAACTACCATTAATGAAAATAGGTTTAGTATTATTAAGCTTACAAGACCATTCAACTTTGCTTTTAAGTTCATGACTTATTTTAATTTCTTGTTTGATTATTTTTATCATAATATCATCAACACCTTTCTTAAACAACAAAAAAAATCAATCATTTCTGATTGATTTAATCATTAACATCGCTTTGGTGCGACGATTTTTGCTTCTGGAGCCATAAAGGTTGAAGTCGGACAACCTCTAATTATCTAAATTATAGGTAGTAATAAACTACTAACTGATATAAGTATACCATGAAAATAACTAAATTTAGCAAAAATTTGATAATAATTATTAAGCAGGATAAAGGGAATGATAGCACCTACCTAATTTATTCTATATAAATATAGGAATAGTAGTGCTATCATTTCTTATTTTGCACTTGCAAAATTGAGTCAAAAATATGGAAAAACTCTACCATACTTTTGATTTGAACCTTTTAGTTAAATGGTTTGCGAGATTTAATTTCACTTCCAACTGTTGGATATGCATTAGAAAATGTTGGATGAATCTTGGATGTTTTGCTATCATCTAAAAATAGAGTAGTAAATGTGGTATAATTAAAGTGGAAGTGATAAAGTGAAAAGCAAAACAGTAATTGATTATTTAATAGTAATTGGTATACTATTACTATTAACTGGAATTTTTGAAAGTAATAAACAATTAAATCTCATATCTTTTTTAATTTTGATTATTTGCATAATGATTAAAATCACAGGGAAAAACAATTTTAAAATACAATTAGAAAAAACTAAAGGTACGACAAAAACAATTACAAAAAAATCAAGTTTGGAAAAAATACAATATTTTAAAGAATACATGAATGATTGGTTACAAGAAAATAATAGTATTTTTAATGAAGAATACAGTTTTTTTTGTAATAACTGTTGCCCAAATTGTGGGTGTGTTTTAGATATCAAAATTAAATCTTCAAAAAAATGCCCAGAATGTAAAAGAAAAATAATATTAAGAACAAACAAATTAACATCAAAAAAGTTGTTGTTAAGTGAGAAAAGAGCAATTGAGTATGATAGTCATGATAAAAAAAGAAGTGAAATTATATATTTTGAAAATATTATTTCTAAACGCCAATATGTTTACGATGACTATATGAATAAATTCTATGAATTAAAGTCAAAATCTTTAGATCCTAGAAATGTAGTTTATCCTTTTGTTAACTATGTTGGTTCACAAATAGATAATATTGCTTATAAAAAATATATGAAAATAATAGGTCTTCCAGAAAGAGACATGGCAATTGAAAGCTTTGAGGTTATAAGACAATTTAATCTAGCAAATATGCAATATTTTTTACTAGCTGAAATTGCGGATCACGAAAAGCGTAAAGATATAGCTTTAGATACTTATGCTTCTGCTACATATAGAGGAGTTCAAATATCAGTTTTAGAGGGCATTGTTAACCCTTATCATAAAATCAAAACAATTGATATTATGGGAAATGTTTTTCCTGGAGAGATATTAAAGTTTTTAATGGAAAATGGATATACAATGGATGATTTTAAAAAGACTTTTTTGCAAAATAGACATCCATTTATTCTTGAACAAATCTCAAATGAAGAATCATGGATTTACTTTGAAGATACAATTAAATTGTATAAAGATATGAAATCTAAAAGGTAAAATATATATATGGAGGTATACTATGATAGTTGATAACAATCTTTTAGATTGTGATATTTTTAAGTCATTTATGAAAACATATGATTTTCCTAAAGATTTAAAAATAAAAATTATTATTACTGATGAGATGGAGGATGAATATAAGAAACAATTAAAAAGATTAAATAAAAAATATGATTACATTAGTCCAATCGATTATAATGGAATCACTATTATGCCCAATAATATTCATGAAGAAACTATCATTTTAATAAATTATGATAGAATTAAAAATTTAAAATCTACTAACTTTGAAGGTATTTGTACTCTTTTTCATGAGTTGATTCATGCAAAAGACTATTATAATTATACAAAAAAGTATTGCAATGGTAATTATGATTCTTCAAAAAATAGGGACGGCTTATATGGATTTAGCTATTGGTCAGAGTTTAATGCGAAAAGAATATCATATTATGAATATTGTAAATTAGTTCACGGCGAAAAACTTTATTCAAATGATGAGCTAGAAAATATAGAAAATAATGAACTGTCAGCTAAAAATAAAGAGATAGAAGGCTATTTAAAAAATGATGATACAGATATGGAATATATTATATATAATTTAATGTTTTATTTAGGCCACTATGCAATATGGGAAAAACTATTTCCAGAAAAGTTTAGTAATAATATTAAATTTCCAAATGAATTAAATAAATACAAACCAGTAGTAGATAAATTGTATAGATCATTAAAAAATAATTCAGGTAAAATGGAAGATTACGTAGAAATTAAAAAATTAATAAATTATTTTAAAGGAGCCTGGGTAAATATAATGTCCAATATAAATTGAAATGTTTTTTGAAGATAATTTCAAATAAAATATTATGACTATTTAACCAAAAATTATAATTTTAAAACAAAAATAAGTATTAATAAGTTACTTTATTTGTTTTAAAAATATTTTTATATAAAGGTGTACCATTAATACTTTTTATATTTGATAAATTAATAGTAATTATTCCAAGTTCTAATTTGTTACTTATAAACTTATCATTACCTTTTATAGGTATAACTCTAATAATTTTTTCCACCTCGTTTTTAGGTAAGAAAGATAGATTTGTAAAATCTTCATTAGGTATAATTTCATAATAATTAACATCATACATTTCTTTTAATTTATTAACATAGTTTTCTATTTCAATTCTTGTTCTAAAACCATTATGTGCTATGGATATAGGTAGTTTGTCTTCATCTATAAACATAAATAAATCAAGTGGAGAGTCATAATTATTATGATAATTAATTAAGTCATAATAAAATGATTTTCTCAAGTTTATTTTCTTAATTTCTATTTTTGTACCTATTTTTTCTATTTCTATATCATCTATATATTTAGCAATTAATTTTTGTTTTTCTATCTTTTCTAAAAAGTTCCAACGAGTGAATGTATTAATTATATTTTCAGGATGAATATAGTTATCTATTTCTTGTTTATCTTTGATAATTAATAAATCATCCACAGTAAAGTTTAAATTTTCATATTGTTTGCTATCTTGTTCTTGCTTTTCTAATGTTTGTCTTTTATATTCTATTTGTTTTAACTCATTATCAA
>CAVIUL010000147.1:0-3381 GCA_963645885.1 bacterium
AAATTATATAGTTAAAATTAATAATATAAATAAAAATGATTTTTCAGATCAATTTGAATATTTTGATAATCTAATTGAAAAGAAAAACTAATTTTGTCGAATTTGATGAAATGCTTACTTAAAAATAGTAATATATACTTATGAAAAATATAAATGAGCATTTCAAAGAGATGGATTTATTGATTAATGATTGTATTTTAGATTTTGAGAGTAAACTTTAGGGTTTGCTCTTTTATCTTGCAAATATATATTTTTTGAGGTAAAATTATTGTGGAAGAGAGGCTAAAAAGTATGTATGATGATAAGAGATTTCTAACAGCTAAAGAAATACTAGATAAGGATTTTAAAATAGATGCTAGAGGATATAGACCTCAAGAGGTTGATCAATTTCTTGATTTAATCATTAAAGATTACGTTGATTTTGAAACAACAACTAAAAGATTAGTTACTGAAATCAAATCTTTAGAATCAGATAATGCTAAATTAAAGGCTGAACTTAGAAACTTAAAATCTGCACTTGAAATAGCTAACTCTAATAAAGGTGTAACTAATGTTGATTTATTAAAAAGAATTAGTGACCTTGAAAAAGTTGTATATGGAGAAGAATAATTTTTTAGGCAAACGCTGCATTTAATGTAGAGGAAAGTCCATGCTCACTCATTCTGAAATGAATGAAAGTGTTCGTGCTAAGGGAAAAAATAACCTTAGGTAGTACGTAAGTATTAACGGCGATGAGGTAGTCAAGAACTGACTATATTAGTCATAAAGTGCCATAGAGACGAGATAGTTAGGGATAACTATTGTGGAACGAGGTAAACCCCACGAGTGAGAAACCCAAAATTGGTAGGGGAGCTCTTACGAATGAATAACAAAGGAGTAAGGGAAAGAGAAATCTTTAGATAAATGTTTGCCACCTATTTATAGGTACAGAACATGGCTTATTAAAAATTATTATTTTTTTATTTATAGGAGAATTATGAAAGAAATAGGAGAAAGTTTCAAAGAAGTTAGAGAAACTATTGGTATTTCTAAAGAAGAAGTTATGAAGGATCTTGGTATAACTGAGAGTCAACTTGATAACTTAGAAGATGGAAATGCTAATGCGTTTAAAGATGTGTTTTTCTTAAAAGAAACTATTAAGAAATATGCTAAATATCTTAATCTAGATGAAGATGAAATAGTTGATAAATTTAATGACTTTATATTTGGCTATACTTCTAGAATTCCAGTTAGTGATATATTAGAACAAACAAGAGAAATAAATATATTAGAAAAACAAAAAGAAGAAAATAAAATAGTTTCACCATATACTATTCAAAGAAAGAATAGTAATGTGAAATATATAGTACTATATATCGTAGCTGTTATAATTTTAGTATTCTTGGTATTATTCATAGTAAAATATATTACAGATAAACAATTAGAAAAGATTAATATAGATTATTATAATATCGAAAGGAGAGTTTGAATATGAATGTTCCAAATAAAATTACTATATGTAGAATAGCATTATCTATATTATTATTGATTATTATGATTTTCCCAGTTGATAAAGTAGGAATTAACTTTCCAGAATTTCAACTTGCTGGTAAATTAATAATTGATAGTAAGTATTTGATTTGTGGAATTATATTCTTGATTGCATCTCTAACTGATTTTCTTGATGGATATCTAGCAAGAAAGTATAATTTAGTAACTGATATAGGAAAAGTAATGGATGCTATTGCTGATAAAATTTTAGTTAATGGCGTACTTATTTTACTTGCTACTGAAGGATATATTAGTCCAATTATACCAGTTGTTATTGTATCAAGAGATATAGTAGTTGATTCTATTAAAATGGTAGCTGGTCAAAAATCAGGTGCTGTTGGAGCTTCAATTGCTGGTAAAATTAAAACTGCTTGTATGTTAGTTGGTATAACATTGTTATTCTTCTATGATTTACCATTCTCACTAGCAAATATTTATCCAGCTAAAGCAATAATAATGATAGCTACAGTATTATCAGTAATTAGTGGAATTCAATATTATGTAAAAAATAAAAAGTATTTATTTGATACTAAATAAGAAGCAAAAATGCTTCTTATTTTTTTATTTTAAAAACTTATTTTATAAAAATTTTTATTATTTTAAGTGTATAATTTATTTTTGAAATAGCTAATTTTTAGTATAATTTAATTATGAAAATGCCTATTTTAGGATAATTAAATTATTAACAAACAAGTGTTTGCAAAAAAGTGTTGACAAAGGAATTTAATTAGTTTACAATTAAATTATCAAAGGAGAAAACTTATGAAAAAAGAGAAAGACAAAACGTTAGAACAAGTATTAGCTGATATCGAAAAACAATTTGGTAAAGGCGCTATAATGAAATTAGGAGAAAAAGGTGTTAGAAATATAGATGTTGTATCAAGTGGTTCTTTAGCATTAGATCAAGCATTAGGTGTAGGTGGTTATCCAAAGGGAAGAATTATTGAAATATTTGGTCCTGAATCAAGTGGTAAAACTACTATCGCATTACATGCAATTGCTGAAGTTCAAAAGACTGGAGGTAGAGCTGCTTTTATAGATGCAGAACATGCACTAGATCCAGTTTATGCTAAGAAGTTAGGAGTAGATACTGATGAGCTTTTATTAAGTCAACCTGATACTGGAGAACAAGCTCTTGAGATAGTTGAAGCATTAGTTAGAAGCGAAGCTATGAGTATTATAGTTATAGACTCAGTTGCTGCATTAGTTCCTCAAGCTGAAATTGAAGGAGAAATGGGTGACTCACATGTTGGCCTTCAAGCAAGACTTATGTCACAAGCTTTGAGAAAACTTGGTGGTATTGTTAATAAAACAAATACTATTTGTATATTTATAAATCAATTAAGAGAAAAAGTTGGAGTAATGTTTGGTAATCCTGAAACTACACCAGGTGGAAGAGCATTAAAATTCTATTCAACTGTTAGATTAGATGTTAGACGTGCTGAACAAATTAAAGTAGGTAGTGATGTACTTGGAAATAAAACTGTTATCAAAGTTGTAAAAAATAAGGTTGCTCCTCCATTTAAAACTGCTGAAGTAGAAATTATGTATGGTGAAGGTATTTCTAAGACTGGTGAAATTATAGATATTGCATCTAACTTAGGTATTTTAGATAAGAGTGGTGCTTGGTATAGTTATAAAGGTGAAAAGATTGGTCAAGGAAAGGAAAATGCTAAATTAGTTCTTAAAAATAATCCTGCTCTTTATAAAGAAATAGAAGAAAAAGTTAGAACACATTTATTTAGTAATAATGATGCAAAAGAAGAAAAATAGAAGATTGAATATTATATTCAATCTTTTTCTTTTAATAAAGCATAAAATGTGATAGAATTTATTTTAAAGAAAGAGGTG
>CAVIUL010000148.1:0-3378 GCA_963645885.1 bacterium
TTTAATATCTATCATAGTAACACCTCTTCTTATTTAATATAATAACATTATTTCATTAAAATAAAAAGAGAAAAATAATTAATTTTTCTCTAAAAAGTATGTAACACTTATTTTATCTTCAGCATTAAACTTCTTAATATTAATTTCGTATCTACTTCCCTTACTAATAATATAACTTTCATTTAATGCTTCAGTATAAGATTTAATTATTTCTTTTGTTGTACCATTCGCAGTAACTTCTATAATAAGATTTCTAGTTTTATCGATATTTCTTGATATAGCTAATACACCTTTAGTAGTTCTTTTAGATTTTTCATTTATCTTTTTAGCAATACTCTTGAAAACCTCTTCAAGATTTGATTTAGATGCTTCATAGAAATATTGATTATTCTTTATATAAAAGTTATCGCTTTCGCCAGTAGCTAGTTTCTTTAAAATATTTGATGCTGAAGTACTCATTTCAAAACCAATAGTATACAAACTTGCTACTTCTTTTATAAGGTTTGCTTTAGCAGTATATTTTTCAGATGTATTTAAACTTTCTTGAGAACTTTTTACTTCCGGAATACCATCTGATAAGAATACTACGAAATTATCATATGAAGGATTATTCTTTTTTAACTCTCTAATTCGAAGATTTCCAGCACCTAAAGCAGATACATAAGGGGTCATACATCCACTAATTGCAGTTAATTTTTTTGAAACGTAATCTTTAATTTCATCATTAGAACTTGAACATACATATTCAACAGCATCATCATCAATAACCCCACAAGGCATCAACACAACACAAATCTTATTATTATCATTTGCATTTTCACCTAATAGAGAATCAGAGAAAGTTTTTGCAGCAGTTATTGCCTTAGATTTTCTAGGTTCTCTCATACTACCAGAATTATCTAAAACCATAACAACATTTGCACCATTCTCAGCAACTTCATTATATTGAACAACTTTTTCGATACTCATAGAATTCTTAGTACCAGGGTCAGCTTCTAATCCATCCATTACATATAACAATTGATTATTAATAACTTCTCCTGCATTTCCAATAATCACAACATTAAATTCTAATGTCATTTCTTGACCAGGAGCAATTGTAATAGTATAACCTTCATCACTAAGAACAGCCTTAGCAGCAGCTTTTGCTTCGGCTAAAGACATTGTCTTACAACCAATTATTAATCTAACATCTTCACTACTATCAATTTTTAATTTAACTAATTTATCAATAGCACTTATAAGAGCTACTTCACGAATATTAATAACAGCATCTTTAACACCATTATTTTTAAGACCAATTGAATATGTAATTATATCTCCATACTCAACTGCAGTATCTTTAACACCAGTACCATTTCTTTTTATTTGAGGACTGTTATATTCAACAGCTACATAAAATTCTGGTTTAACAAACATCCAAGGATCTTTAAAACTACCTTGTCCCGTAACCTCTGTTTGATGAATAATATATTCAGTAGGTCTTACACCACTTGCAATATTAGTTCTATCTAAAAGCGTTGCAGTTCCATCATTAATACTATATATTTTAGAACCATTTAATGTCATAGTCCAATATGGTCTTACAGTTTTTAAATAAGACTTATCATCCTCTAAAGAAATCTTATATTCATTTAAATTAATAAGTCCACCTCTATCAAAACCACTTACTTCTGAAAAAGTAGAACCATTATAACCATACTTTTTCTTAGTATTAAAATCAATATACCATCTATAATTGCTAAATTGTGTTATATAAGTATTACTAGACCACTTAGCATCATCAAAACTAACTTTAACACTTGCATTAGCAATCAATGGAAAAAACAAAAATAAAAGTAAAGACAACTTAAATATTTTTTTCAACTCTATCACCTACACTCATCTATTCTGTAACAATTATAACATAAAAATATAAATAATCAAATAAAAAAGAGGTTACCCTCTTTTAAAAAAATTACCATCCCGTACAAGTACCAAATATAATAGCTAAAAGGATGAATAATATTAAAATAATGAAGAATATATTGCAACCTTGATTACAATAACTCATGCTTTTCACCTCCTTATGCTAGATAAAAGCACCTAATATGATTACTAACAATATAAATAATACTAAAGCAAATGCTGCTCCTGAAATTCCATTTCCTCTATTGCATCCACATCCGCATCCTGTATTCATAAAACATTCCTCCTTTTTTATCTTTACACTCTTATAGTATGTTATTTAGCAGTTTTTGTGTATGATAATTACTTGTATTTTATATTAGATTTTGCTATCATAATAAGAGTTAGGAGGATATTGAGAAAATATGAAGAAAAAAATATTTTTTGTTCTTGCATGTGTATTTCTACTTGCTGGTTGTAACAACGTAAAACTAACTAATGGTGAAAACGCAGTAGTAACATTTACTGAAGGAGGAATTAGTTCTGATGAACTATATAATAGTTTAAAAGAATCATATGGTGCTGAAAGATTAATGAATTTAATAGATAGTAAACTATTAAATGAAAAATATGAAACTTCAACTGAAGAAAAAAGTTACATTAATCAAACAGTTAAAAGTACAAAAGAAGCTGCTGAAAAAGTTAATGCAGACTTCGATTTATATTTAACTTATTATTATGGTCTTAAAAATGAATCAGAATTTAGAGATTACCTATCATTAAATTATAAGAGAAGCTTATGGACAGAAGAATATGCTGAAGAAACAGTAACTGAAAAGCAAATCAAAGAATACTACGAAACAGAAGTTGTAGGAGATATTGATGCTAGTCATATTCTTATTACAGTAGATACAAAAGATGGTGCTACTGAAGAAGAAAAGAAAGCTGCTGAACAAAAAGCATACGATAAAGCTAAAGAAATTATTGAAAAATTAAAAAAAGGAGAAGACTTCTCTAAATTAGCTAAAGAATATTCTAAAGATTCAACTACAGCATCTAAAGGTGGTTCACTTGGAAAAATCAATACAGGTGATTATGCAGATGAAGTATTTGAAGCATTAAAGAATTTAAAAGATGGTAGTTACTCTACTTCACCAGTTAAATCAAGTTATGGATATCACATTGTATATAGAACTTCTCAAGACAAAAAAGCTGAATTAGATGACGATCTAACTAAAGAAATCAAAACAACTATTGGAAAAGAAATAGCTGCTGAATCTGGTTTCTCAGTAAAAGCATTAAAAGCATTAAGAGAAAAAAATAATATGAAATTTGAAGATACTACTCTTGAAAAAGAATTTGAAAAACTAATACTTCAATATGAAAATCAAGCAACATCTTCATCAAGTAATTAATTAAACTAAAAAACATTGTAAGATAAAGTACCCCGATTAGTTGACAATAATAAAAAAACACTTATGTGATAAAATT
>CAVIUL010000149.1:0-3363 GCA_963645885.1 bacterium
ACGTTCACCATTATAACACATATTGTTTGGAAAAACTAGTTATTTTTATTATTTTATTACTTTAAGAAGTAAATGCAATTTTATTTTTTTGTATTTTTAAAGTTGCATTTAGTCTAATAATGTATTTTAATATATTTCAATCAATTGTTTTCTTTAAAAAGTTAAGGAGGTTATACTATGAAAAAAAGATTAACAATTGAAGATAGAATATTAATTGAGAATTTATTAAAATTAAACTATAAACTAAAAGATATATCAAATATAGTAGAATGCCAGTCATCAACGATTTCTAGAGAAATCAAAAAAAGAAGAATTACTGGAAAAGGTATTTATAAAGAATGTGAAAAAACTAAAAGATTTCCATTTGTTTATAATGGATGTTCTAATAAAACTTACTGTCGAAAGAAAAAGTATTATTATAACTATGTTAAAGCACAGGAAAATTATAATTATATTCTTAAATATTCACGAACTGGTATAGATATGAGTTTAGATGAATTATATTATTGGGATGAATACTTTAAAGATCGCCTAAAAAATAAAAATCAACCAGTTACACACATCTTTAAAAACATTGAAAATGCATTTCCTAAATCAATCCCTACTTTTTATAGATATATTCATAATGGACACTTTCCTAGTTTAAATGATGAAATGCTTGCTAGAGCCTATAGTTATAAACCTAGAAAAAGAACTGGTGAGGAAAATAAAATACGAATTGATAACTCTATTAGAAAAGGTAGAACTATTGATAATATGAAGGAATATCTAAAATTACACTCTAATGCAAACATAGTAGAAATGGATACTGTTATTGGAAAACAAGAAGACAAAAAATGTATTATGACTTTATATTTTAGAAACAGTAAATTAATGCTTATGTTCTTAATAGACAAATACAAAACAAAAGCAGTTTCAGATGTATTTAAAAAGTTAAGAAAACAATTAGGTTATGATTTATTTAAAAATATGTTTGAGATTGTTTTAACTGATAATGGTTGGGAGTTTTCTAAACCAAACGAAATTGAATTTGATTATAATACCGGAGAAAAATTAATAAATGTATTTTATTGTAACCCATATTCTTCCTGGGAAAAAGGTGGAATAGAAAGAAACCATGAATTTATTAGATATATCATTCCAAAAGGCATTACTTTTGATCAATTAACAAATAAAAACGTTATTGATATGATGAACAATATTAATAGTGTTAAAAGAAAAAGTATGGAATACAAAATACCATACGAATTATTTAAAAATATTTATGGAGAAGAGTGCACAAAAAAACTTCATCTAAAACTTATACCCAACGATGAAGTCAATTTGAGCTATAAGCTCTTAATAAAATAAACTCTCAAAAAAGAAAACAATTGATTAAATATACTATTACAAAAAGTTGCATTTAATTTGAAAATAAAAATGTAAACTCGCTTTCATAGTGCAAAAAATTTCCTTTTTCACTATTTATTATACATATTTTCATAAAAAAATAAAGATATAAATTGCATTATACCCTTAAATATCAATAATTTAATACAAATTGCATTTAACTATTTAACTAACCTATTTTTATTATTTTCTCTTAATTTTATCTTAACAAGATATGATGTTGAAGCAACTGTGACGGCTGTTAAAGTAATAATTTCTGGACATGGTTCATAAGTTCCGGAAAGAATTATGCCTGATAATAGGACATCTCCTATGAGAGTTGTGTTTAGGGCTAGTTTCTTTATTATCTTTTTATTTTGCATAATATCACCTATCATAATGTATGCAAAGATATTATTTTGTCTTTTTAATCTTTTTTATCTGAATTATTTTTTTATAGATGTAACTTATGATTAGTATAAAGATAAGAATTTTAATTGGAACTTTTAATTTTTGAACATATTCATTTATTATGGTCCAATTATTTCCTAAGGCATAACCAAAGTATACAAAGGCAAATGTCCAAGGAATGGAGCCAATGATCGTATATAATAAAAATTTAGTAAAAGATAATCTCATAATACCAATTGGTAGTGATATCAATGTTCTTATTATAGGAAAATTCCTACCTATTAAGGCTGCTAAAAGTCCATACTTTTGGTACCATGAATCACTTTTTTTAATGTCTTCTTCTTTCATAAAAAAGTATTTTCCATATTTTTTAACGAAGGCTTTACCGCCAAAGTAGCCCATGTAATAAATTATTATGGCACAAAAAACACTACCAAGTAATCCTGTTAGAAAAGCACCAAGTAAGGTAAATATTTTTTGACTAGCTAGAATACCTCCTGTTGCGAGAATGGCTTCACTGGGTATTATTATTATTACAGCTTCTAATACCATTCCTAAAAACATACCAAGGTAACCATAATTACTAATTAAGTTAATAGCAAATTCTCCTATATTCATATCATCACCTTATATAATAATATGAATAATTAAAAAGAAGAATTAATAATTAATTAACTCTTCTATATATTCGTAAAATTTTTCGCATTCATTTTTTTGAAGTTCGTCTAGTTTTGGATGATGATTTTTCATTACAGCACCAGGAAATTCTTTTAGCATTTCATAATCATTAATGTCATCACCTATTACAAAAATATCACTAGGTTGTAACTGTTCTTTTTCCATAAGATTTTTTAATGCTTGTTTTTTATTGGTTTTATTAGATGTTATATTTATGTGTTCTCTACTGACGTAGGCATAAGTTTCTGTTGTTGTTTGAAGTTCTTTTACTATTTCCTCGGCTGCATTTTTATCTGTATATTTTGCTAGGACTTTGACACAGTCGTTTGGATTTTCTGTAATATTGTAGCCGTCTTCTAGAAAGCATGGCATATTATTTTCTCTAAATACTTCTTGGATTTTTGTTACTTCTTCGGCTGGTAATAAAACTGTTTCTATACAGTAGTCAACATTATTAAATATTTTAGCTCCATCTTCACAGATTAGATAACTATAAGGAATGTTGTATTCGTTTAATAAAACTTTTATACTTGTGTAACTACGTCCAGTTATTATACAGAATAAATTACCTTTATTTATAAATTCTTTTAGTAATGAAATATTTTTCTTAAATATATTTTCATCTTTAACATATAAAGTATTATCAAAGTCACTAGCTAGAATTTTCATTTTCTCACCTATACCTTTTCTATATTTTTATTATAAATAATAATTTCAATAAAAAAAAGTGTTGACATATTATAACTTTTTGGTATAATTAATATTGTCTACTTTATTTAGTCGGACTTAGTCGTCGGAAATTAAGACTGAGGTTCGATTAAAAAGTTTATGTGCGGATGTAGTTTAATGGTAGAACCTCAGCCTTCCAAGCTGACTACGTGGGTTCGATTCCCATCATCCGCTCCA
>CAVIUL010000150.1:0-3356 GCA_963645885.1 bacterium
AATTTTATCACATAAGTGTTTTTTTATTATTGTCAACTAATCGGGGTACTTTATCCATTAGGAGTTTTTTTCTTTTGCAAAAATTATATCATATATAAATTATTATCATTAACTTCAAGTGAAGCAGACTCTAACTTTTGAAGCCTAGTATCTAAATTTCTAACTTGTCTTTCAAGTTTATTAATTCTACTTTCAAATTCATCATTACTTGTATATCCCATCTGTTCAGGAATAACATTAGGTCCATAAGCTTGATACTGACTATTCATATTATAACCACTTGGTGGTATAAAACCTCCAGGATTACTATAACCTTGATTTAAATTTTGATAAAACATATCTCTATTATTCATACACTCACCTACAATAATATATGACAAAAGATTATTCTTAGTGTATAATATTAATGCGAGGTGAGTATTTTGCGATTAAAACATATTAAAAATGCAGAAGAAATAATATCAAAATCAAAATATTTAGAACAAAATTCAAGAGATAATAAAGGTAATTGGAATAAAGTATTTAATAATGATAATAATATAGAAATAGAAATAGGAATGGGTAAAGGAAAATTTATAATTGAAAAAGCTATACAAAATCCTAATATTAATTTTGTAGGCATTGAAAAATATGATAGTCCTTTAGTAAGTGCAGTTAAAAAATTAGAAGAATTAGAACTAAATAATTTAAGATTAGTATGCATAGATGCACTTGGAATAGAAGAAATATTTGATCATGAGATAGATAAAATATATTTAAATTTTAGCGATCCATGGCCTAAAAAAAGACATGCTAAGAGAAGATTAACATCAAGTGTATTCTTAAATAAATATGAAAGTTTATTTAAAAACGAAAAACGCATTGAAATGAAAACAGATAATGATGACTTATACGATTACTCTTGTGAGTCATTCATAGAAAACGGATACGATATAGTAAAAACAAACACTAATTATTTAGATACGATAAGAACTGAATATGAAGATAAATTCATTGGTTTAGGTAAAAACATAAATTATATTAGTGTTGTTAAAAAATAAATTATTTGCTATAATTTTAATGTAGTAGGAGATAAGAAATGTATAAGAAAATTATAATTGTATTATGTTTATTTCTTTTTACCGGATGTACAAGAACTTACTATATGAATAGTCTTTCTTATGAAGAAATATTAAATTATGCAACAATAGAAGAAAGTGACTTACATAATACAAATAATAAAGGATTTAAATATTATTTACCAACTGGATTTAGTGTAACTAAAGATGATGGCTTCAATCAAACACTAACATCACATAATAATATCTACTATTTAAATATTGATATAGTTAGTTATTATTATAAAAAAGGTACTGAAGAAACAAAAGAAATAGATGATTATTACTTCTATAAATTCAACAAAAATGGTAAAGACGGATACTTAAGAATAAGAAAAAATAACGATAAATTTTTTGTTGAGTTGTGTTATAATTATGCTATAATAGAAGTAGGGGTAGAAGAAAGTGAGATAAAGTATGCAGTTTCAAGAGGAATCACTATTCTAAACTCAGTAAAATATAATGATACTGTAATAGAAAAGAAACTAAATGATAAGGATATTGAATCAAAAGAAACAGCATATAAAATTCCAGAACCTAAAGAAAAAAATGAAACAAAAAATGTTCTTGAATACATAAATGAGAATGAAGAATAGAAGAAAGAGGTGCGATTGTGGGAGTTTTTAGTAAATTAAAAAATATATTCTATGATGAAGAATATGTAGACGAACCAGAAGCAGAAATTAAAAAAGTAGATAAAGTTGTAAAAAAAGAAGTTGAAGAAGCAAAACCTAGGGTTGAAGAAATAAAAATCACTAGAGAAGAGCCAAAACGTGAAGAAGCAAAAAGAGTTGTAGAAGAACCAAAACCAAGTAACGACTTCAGTGAGAGGGAATTGTTTAGAAGCGAAAGAACATTCAATTTCACAGAATTTGATGATGATGAAGAGTTACCACCAAGAAGAAATGTTTTGAATCCCGAACCAAAAGTAGCTAAAAGAACAGAAGTTCAAAAACCAGCTATACCTGAACAACCAAAAATCTTTAAACCAAGTCCAATAATTTCACCAATTTATGGAATTCTAGATAAGGATTATAAAAAAGATGAAGTTGTATCTAAACCAGTTAGAGAAGAAAAACCTGTAATAAAAGATTCAGCTACAACATATGATACTGTTAGAAGAAAAGCATATGGTACTCTTGAAGATGAACTTGAAGACACATTAAATTCTATGAATAAATTAACTCCAGAAGCAATCAGCAACGAAGTAAATAAAATAGATAAGTCAGTAGACGAACTTGATAAGAAAACAAATAAAATAGAAGACTTAATCAGTAAAATTGAAAGTACTACATCAGATGTATCAGTAGGAGAGCTTGAGGATAAAATGGAACTTGAGCACTTCGATGATGAAGATGATGAACCAGTTAGTGATAAAACAATGACAAATAGTACTTTAGAGCACGATCTATTTAATTTAATAGATTCAATGTATGATGATAAGGAGGATTAAAAATGGAATTTCTAAGTGAAGCACTACCTATAGTAATATACTTATTATTAATTGTATTATTAGTAGTAGCAATAATTATTGGCATTAGATTAATACTTACAATGAATAAAGTTGATGATATTCTAGAAGATTTATCAGATAAAGCAAAATCGCTAGATAAACTATTTAATATCATAGACTTCGCAACTGATAGAGTATCAATGGTAAGCGATACAGTTATAAATTTCGTATCAGGTGCAATCAATAAAATATTTAAAAAAAGAAATTTAAAGAAAGTAGAGGATGATGACGATGAGTAGAGAAAATAAAGGTGGATTTGGAAAATTCATAGGTGGTTTAGCTATAGGAGCAGGACTTGGATTATTATTTGCTCCAGATAAAGGAACAAATACAAGAAAAGTATTAAAAAAGAAAGTTGATGAACTTCTTGATAGATTAAGAGAAGTTGACTTAGACGAAGTTAAAGATGAATTATTATTCAAAGCTGAAACACTTCAAGCAGAATTAGCTACTCTAGATAAAGAAAAAGCAAAAGATTTAGCTTTAGAACAAGCTCAAAACATTAAAGCTAAAGCTGAAGAACTTTATAAATATGCTATTGAAAAAAGTACTCCAGTAGTAGAAAAAGCTGCTGATGAAGTTAGAAAGCAAGCATTAAAAGTAGTTAAAGAAATTCAAGCTAAATTAGAAGAAGACAATAAAGCTTCTAAAAAAAATAAATAATTAAAATAAAAATATTGCGTTAAGCAATATTTTTCAGAGTGTTGACAAAGTTCAATACTCTTTTCTTTTGTAAAAAGATGTGA
>CAVIUL010000151.1:0-1833 GCA_963645885.1 bacterium
AATCTTTTTTATCTATATAATTATTTTTATATAGAAATTTATAAAATGATTTTAAAGAACTTATTTTTCTTCTTACCGAAGATGGTTTTTCTTTCTTTAAATTTAAATGTTCTAAATAATCTTTTACATCTTCAAAAGTTACTTTTGTTAAGTCTTTTTTTATAAAGATATAAAAATAATATAAGTCATTAATATAAGAAGTATATGTATTTATAGAATAATTCTTTTTACTTATATAACTTATAAAATCATTTATAACATTAATTTTAAGAAATTCTTCTTTATCCATAAGTTCATTATATTACATTTTTATTAAAATAAGAAGTGATTATGTCTAGTTAGTGCAAACTAAAGGAACTATATGAATAGTTCCTGATCTATATAAACACCACTTGGTGGCTCATTATATTTTATGGATTATATGTAATAAGTTGCATGTTTATAAAAGTTTTTTTAGAGGATTATTATACATTATATTAAATAGTCTAGGAGCGGTTAAAATTTAGATATATTTTCTATATCTACTATATATTATGTTTTCTTTTATAATTATTATAATTAATTAAACTATTAAGTAATTATTTTATATGCTTTATCTAGTATTTTTATGTATTCCTTTGGTAAGCCAGTTGTTGCGTCATTTATTTGTGAAGGATTCATTCCATACATTGCTTCTGCGACTGAACCTACAATACAACAATTAGTATCAGTATCTCCTCCCATTAAGAGTGTATTTCTTATCGATCCTTCAAATGAGGTTGAATGATATAACGCATAAAGACAATTATTTAGTGTTTCACTACATGTCGTATTAAATTTCTTAAATGGTTCATATTTAGCTAATAAGTTTAATTTATGAAACACTTCTTCTTTTCCTAAACCATTTCTAAAGTAATAAATCATTAATGCTATTATTGTTGCTGACTCTATTGCTTCATTAGAATTATGTGATGGTATTGTTACTAGTCTAGCATGCTCTATAACTTCTTGCTCTTTATCAAATAAATAACCTACTGGTGAAACTCTCATCATTGCTCCATTACCAACACTTGTATTCTTACCTATTCCTTTTGCCCATTTCATTGTTCCTGGTGAGAATGGATTTTTAAAATATGGTTTAAAGTTTGGGCTATAATCAATATTTTTTAATATATATTCTCTTAATGTTTCTTCATAGTCTCTCTTATTAATAATTGCATCGGCTACTGCGATTGTCTCAATTGTATCATCGCTATAAAAAGAATTTGATTGTATTAATGCATCAGGACTAATACTCTTTATTCCTTTTAATTGTTCAAATTCATATATACTTCCTGCTTTATCTCCGTAAATTGCTCCTAGCATAATATCACCTCATAACTAAAATTATTATATCATAATACTTTGATACTTCTTATGGAGAAAATGTTTCAATTAATTCTTTATTTTTATTAATCATTATTTTTATTGTACCTAGTTTATCCGTTCTTAATATTTTTCTATTATTTAACGTTTCTAATGTTTCAATATTAGGATGGCCAAATTTATTGTTTTTGCCAACTGAAATAATAGAATACTTTGGATTAATTTTATTTATAAAGGATTTATCAGTACTTGTTTTAGAACCATGATGTCCTACTTTTAAGAAATCTATATCTTTTAAGTTATATTTTTCTATTATAGATTTTTCTACTTCTTTATCTGCATCTGCCATAAATAGGAAATTCTTATTATATATTTTAATTAAAAGAACTAAACTATCTTTATTTTCATTATTATAAATATTATTATTTAATGAATAAATTTCTATATTATCTATTTTTAAATAACTTTCCTCTAAAGAATTTATATTTA
>CAVIUL010000151.1:1875-3302 GCA_963645885.1 bacterium
TCTAAAGCATATCCTGCATGATCTGCATCTCCATGGGTAATAAAAAGATAATCTATTTTTTTAAGACCTATACTTTTAAAAAACGGAATTATTGATGATGACATTAAATTATATTCTTTATTCTTTTGTTTCCATGATTCTGTTTTATAGCTTAATTTTCCTCCTGTATCTATTAATATGCTTTTATTATTTTCTGTAATAATTAATGCTGAATCCCCTTGTCCTACATCGATAAAATATACATATGTATTCTTATTAAAATTAGGTTTTATATATAATATAAATACAAGAATTAGTAATAAAATTAATACTTTCTTATTTTTCTTTATTGATAATATTAGTAGTACATAATATATAAATATTTCTATATAACTTAACCTTTGAAAATATAAAGTAATATTAAGTATACTACTACTAAATGCCGATACTTTTTCCATAACTCTTGTTAAAATAAATAATATAAAACTAAGTTTTGGTATCAATACAACTATTAATGAAAATGGGAAAATTATATTAGTAACTAATGGTATAAAAAATATATTATTTATAAAACCAATTATGTTTATCTCATATGATAAATTTATTATTATTGGTAAACTTGATAAAAAAGATAATATACTAACTATTAATATAGATTTTATATTACCTTCAATAGTTATTTTTTCATTCATTAAAAGTATAAAATAAGTAATTGTAAATGATAAAATAAATCCAGTATCAAATATATAAAATGGATTAATAAAAATTAATATTACAAATGTTAAATAAAGTAAATTCTTTGGTTTTATGAAAAAATAATATATCTTATTAATACTGGATAATATAAAAAATATTGTTGCTCTTAAAATAGATGGTGTAAATGATGCGATAAAAGAAAATGTTATTAAAAATATACCTGTTATAGTAAATGTAACTTTCTCATTTAATTTCAGTTTATTTAATATGTATAATACTATTGATGAAAATAAAGAAACATGTAATCCAGATAAAGCAAATAAATGTGTTACACCATTTATTTTATAGTTGTTATAGCTTTCAATATCTATATAAGATGATTTTCCTAGAATAAAAGCATATAGATACTTATTATTTTTTATATTTTCTATTCTTTTTAATATATAATTTTTTATTTTTATTGGTATGTTTTTGTTATTTTTAGCTTTTTTTAAATTGTTTATTTTTAAAATATATTCTATTCTCTTATGATATAAATATTTTTTGTAATTAAATGTATTTGGTATGGTATTATTATTTGGTTTTTCAAGTGTTCCATTCACTTCTATAGTGTCTCCTAGATTATAATTCTTTTTAAATAAATTTATTTCATCTTCTGTTTCAAAATAATAAGTACCTTTTAAGTTATCAAAGTCTATTGATAACTTATTACCATCAATAATATAATTATTTATTTTTAGATAAAATTTATT
>CAVIUL010000152.1:0-3286 GCA_963645885.1 bacterium
AATAAATTTAATATATAATTATTCATAGACATAGGTTTATTCCTTTCAATGTTAAATTTTTCCAAATACATTGTATCAAACCTATGTCTTTTTTTATAAATAAAAAATAGTGTAGTGAATTTGCACTCACCAACACTATTTATAATACAACCAGTAAAGTTACTTGTGTTTTAACTATCTTTTTTTTCCACAAACTGTACAGAATGCATCAGTATTATTTAATTGTGCTCCGCAGTTTGTACAGAAGTTATTTTGTTTTTGAATTGTTTCTTGATTGTTATACATATTTTGATTATAAGTTACTTGTTTAAAATATGAATTATTGGCAAAGGCTAGTATTGGTAAACCAATAAATGGACATAATAGTGTTGCTACTCCAAAACTTGTTGACTTTCCAAATTTATGAGCTAATTCTATGTATAATTTAAACGTTATATAAATATTAGCAAAAGGGATAAGTAATAGTACTATTTCAAAAGGGTCAAGTCCTGCTACTTTAAATAAAATTATCGTGTTATAAATTGGAATTATTGCTTCCCAGCCTTTATATCCTGCTTTTTTAAATATTTTCCATAAACATATTATAGATATTATTGTTATAGCATAACATATTAATATATCATCTGAGTCATCTATACTACTATACCAATAGAATTTCATTTTATACCTCCCTCTATTGTTTAATTGTATCATTTTGTTTGTTTTAATTCAATAAATTAATTAGTTTACTAAATCATTTTAATTTGATATAATTTTACTAGGAGAATGGTTATGAAAAAGAATAAGAAAGTAGTTCAAGTTATAGTTGTTTTTTTAGTTGTACTTGGTTCCTTATTTTACTTATATTCTAATGGTACATATACTTCTTATGAAACATTAACTAATGGTAAAATTACTCCTAAAATAGCTAAATGGAATATAAAAGTTGATGGTATTGAAGTTACTACTAGTGATGTTGTTACTATTGGTCTTTCCAATATTACCTGGGTTAGTAATAATGCAGTTGCGACAAAAGCTGTTCCTGGTTCTTATGGAGAAGCTACTGTAAAGATTGATCCAATGGATACCGATGTAGCAATAAAATATACTTTAGAAGTTATTGATAGAAATGTTGATGAAAATAAATTCTTAGAAATTTCTAATGTTAATAATTCTACGGGTACATTGATTCAAACTGGTGAAAATACTTATTCGGGTATTATTACTTTAGATGATGTAAAAAATAAAAATATAACTACTTTGACATTTGATGTATTATGGCCTTTAGGGGATGATGTTGATCCTTATAGTGAAGAAGTAAGTTCGAGTAGTAACTTTTTAGAAATAAATTTTTCTGTTGAACAATATAATGGCGAGGCAATAACTCCTTATACTGTAGGGTAGGTGTTATGATGTTTAATAAACTAAAAGCAAAACTTAGTAATGTTAAATATTATGAAGAAAAAAAACGTTTTCTTCTTTTTTCAGTTATGTTACTTTTAGCTTTATTTTTAGCTTATTTTTTATTTAAAGGTGCTTATGCTGCATATAAATCATCTGCTAAATTAGTTACCAATATTGATAAAGCTCTTTATATAATTGATACTGATAAAATGTCTTTTAATATTGATCCGGAACAAATAGTTCCTTCTCTTGATCCTTATACATATAAATTTAGTGTTTCTAATTTTAATAGTTCTAAACAAGGAGAAATCAGTCTTTTATATACTGTTAAAATTGTTACTACTACTAATTTGCCTATTACTGTGCAATTGTATCGTAATGAAAATTATGATGATGTAGGTGCTACGCAATTGTTATCTGGTGCTAGGCTGGTACAAGATGAAGATGGAACTTGGTACAATATTTATGATGTTAATGAAAGTTTTACAATGGAATATACTGATAAAATTACAGATGTTTATACTTTAGTTATTAATTTTCCTAAAACTTATAGTAGTAGTACTACTTATGCTGATTGTATAGAAAGTATTGAAGTTAGAGTAGAATCTTCACAAAAAGTAGATTAGAGGTGTTTTGATGGAATTTTTTAGAAAGCATAAAAAAATAAGTACAGTTCTATTAATTCTATTAGTCTTTTTATTATTCTTTGGATTTAGTTATGCTAAATATGTATATGATATAGTTGATAGTTATATTTTAGAAACTAAAGGATTTTATTTTAATAGTAGTGTTATGTCTGTTACTGGTAAAAATTATAATATTAATAATTGGGATGGTGTTAATAGTTATACTTTAATGGTAGATGTTAATAGTAAAAAAAATGATGAGAAATATACTACACATGATATAGATTATGATATTACGGTTAATTGTCCTGACAATGTTAGATGTGAACTAAGTAAAGAATCTGGAATTATTTATCAAGATAGAAAAACTGATAGTTTTCAAGTTACTATGATACCAAATGAAGCTATTCCAGAAGGAGAAGAGGTTAGAATAGAAGTTGTTGCGACTTCTAATTCACCTTATACTAAATCACTTTCTGCAGTATATCATGTTGGAGTTTTAAAAAGTAATTTCTCTTATAGTATAGAAGATAGTGTTAATTCTAAATACCTGATTTTAAATGTTACTAATTCTGTTGCTTATTATGAAGTTGAAGAAGCATTTCTTAGTTATAATGTTGGAGATAAAATATCTTTGGATGATTATGTTAATTTAAGTGCTGAAAATAAGAAGAAATGTTATTCAGCAAAAGTTACTGTTACTTTTCCGGCAGATGTTTTAGCACTTGATATGACTACTAATTCCTATTTACATCTGATTGAAAATAGTCAATCTACAACTTCCTTAACTGATGGATATGAATATGTACAAAGCTATACATTTTTATTAGACGCTACATCTAGTGAAAAAATATTATTCTATAAAAATGATATTAGTAATGATTATACATATCCTGTTGTAAATGATTCATCAATTATTGATGTTAATGTTATATTAGCAGATTAAATCTTTAAATAAAAAATAATATATGTTATAATCTTAATAGACTAGAAAGGATGAGGTATGGTGCGTGATAATTTAGTAGTTACTTATATGAATTATAAAATTAATTATCTATTAAAATATGGTTTATTAATTATGCATTCAACAGATGAGTTCCTTTCTGATTGTTTAAATAATTACTTAAAAACATATATTAATAGTTATTATTATCTTATTTTTGATACTGTTGATTCTAAAATATGTAATGAAAATGTATTGAAAGAAGAAATAGAAGGTAAAAGATTAGAAATGTTAGATGAAATTTCTAATTATGAACTTATTGATAGTAATGAAG
>CAVIUL010000153.1:0-3285 GCA_963645885.1 bacterium
GATATTTCATTAACTTTGTATTCTAGTATTGTAAGAGTAGTAGGATATGTAATTTGGCATTCAGTAGGTATTATCACTTGTAAGTTGGTGTGCAAGATAGTTTTAATCTGTCCTAATTTAACCTTATATTTAAAGTCTTTTAAGAGAACGGTTAAATCTTTATTAGGTTTTAGATTTTCAATTACTTTAAATTCAAGCATGAAAAAAGTCCTCCTTTCTAGAAAGAGAACTTTTAAAGTTTTATATAAAATAAAAACTCACGAACAATTAAGTCCGTAAGTTGATTTCAAATGGTGCAAGAGAAGGGAATCGAACCCTCAAGGTATTACTACCGGCAGATTTTGAGTCTGCTGCGTCTACCAGTTCCGCCACACTTGCATTACTAATCAAGTATATCATAATAGAAAAAAAATAACAAATCTTTTTATTAATTTAAAAACTATGTTATAATTTATTTAGAATGGATGGTAGTTATGGAAAATAATCAAGATAATCAAATAAATAATATTAATAATGAAAATGAAAAATCTACTATTGAAATGATAGAATTTTCTAATGATACTAGTGAAAGCAAGGGTATATTATCTGATAATACCGCCACTACTGAAGCAAAAAATGATTTTAGTGATAAAACAATAGATGCTGTAGATAAACTTATTAATACTACAGATTATTCTAAATATTTTGGAAGTGATGAGGTTAAACAATATAAGATGTATGCTACTTTATGTTATATTCCTTTAGTTGTTTTATATTTTAAATATTTTGCTAAAATGGATACTAAGTCTAAATATATGGCTTTTCATATTAATCAAGGTATAAATGTAACTCTATTATGGACTTTTACTTTTATAGTATCTAAAATATTATATGCTTTATTTACTAAAAAATATTTAATGAGTGAAGCAATACCTGAATGGGTAAGCTTTGTATCATATATTCTATATTGCATATCTATAATAATGAGTTTAGTTGGTATCTATAGAACATATAACTCTAAATCTCAAAATTTACCTGTGATAGGTAAGTATAGATTTATTAAATAGCACATAAGTGCTTTTTATTTTGTAAATAAAATGTAATTTAAATATTAATTATTAAAAATTATGATATTATATAGTAGGAGAGTGATTTATGAGAGATGTAGGAACAGTTGTTAGAGGAATTAGAACACCTATCATAAAAGAAGGCGATGATCTAGCAAAAGTAGTAGTTGATTCTGTTCTTAATGCAAGTAAAAGTGAAAACTTTGAACTTGAAGATAAAGATGTAATTGGTATTACTGAAGCTGTAGTAGGTATTAGTGAAGGAAACTTTGCTACATTAGATCAAATAGCAACTGACGTTAAAAAGAAATTTAATAATAGTGAACATTTAGGACTTGTTTTTCCAATTTTAAGTAGAAATAGATTCGCTGTGTTATTAAGTGCATTTGCTAGAAGTACTAAAAAGATAACGTTATTATCTAGTTATCCTTCAGATGAAGTAGGAAATGATATATTATTAAGAGAAGACTTAATTAAATATAGAGTTAATCCTTCAGTTGATTTAATTACTGAAAACGAATATAAAGAAAGATTTAGTCATTTTAAACATATATTCACTGGTGTTAATATGTATGAAGTATATCGTGATTTAGTATTAAAAGAAGGTTGTGAGTTTGAAATGGTATTCTCAAATAAACCTGAAGATATTTTAAGATATACTAATGATGTTATAGCTTGTGATATTCATACTAGAAATGAAACTAAAGCTAGAATAGAAAAAGATGGAGTAGATGCTAAAGTTCTTACACTTAGTGATATATTAAATGAAAGTGTTGATGGTAGTGGATACTCACCATATGGACTTTTAGGAAGTAATCGTTCTACTGAAGAAAGAGTTAAACTATTCCCTAGAACTGGAAATGTTTTAGTAAATAAAGTTCAAGAATTAATTAAAGAAAAAACTGGTAAAACTGTTGAAGTTATGGTTTATGGAGACGGAGCATTTAAAGATCCTGTTGGTAAGATTTGGGAACTAGCTGATCCTGTAGTAAGTCCTGCTTATACTAGTGGATTAGAAGGAAGTCCAAATGAAATAAAACTAAAATACTTCAGTGAAAATAAATTTAAAGATTTAAAGGGTGAAGAACTAAAACAAGCTATGATAGAAGAAATTAGAACAAAAGATTCTAAGCTTAAAGGTTCAATGGCTACACAAGGTACTACACCAAGACGTTATACAGATTTATTAGGTAGTTTATGTGATTTAACAAGTGGAAGTGGTGATAAAGGAACTCCAGTTGTACTAATTCAAAGATATTTCACTAACTATAGTAATGAATAATAAATATTAAATAGTTTCTATACTGAAACTATTTTTTTGTGGTAAAATGATTTTGGTGAAGTTTATGCGTATTAATAAATTTAAAAAAGTTGGTAAAAATAAATATAAGATATTCTTAGATACTACAGAATTAACTCTTTATGAAGATATTATTTTAAAATATGATTTATTATTAAAGAAAGATATAAGTATAGAGAGTATTGATAAATTAATAGATGAGAATAGCTATTATGATGCTTATAATATGGCACTTAATTATATTGAGATTAAACTTCGTAATAGAAAAGAAATAGTAGAATATCTAAAGAAAAAAGAGTTTAATACTAAGTGCATTGATTATGCTTTAGAAAGACTTGATAAATTAAATTTACTTGATGACAAAAGATATACTGAAGCGTATATTAATGATAAAATACTTCTTAGTAATGATGGACCTTTTAAAATTAGAAAATCTTTGATTGAATTTGAAATAGATGAAAATATTATAGATTCATATTTATCTAAAATAGATGAAGAAGTATGGAAAAATAAACTTTCAAAACTAATTAATAAGAAGAAATCTATTATGAAAAGTAAAAGTTATTATATGTTTATAACTAAGATGAAAAATGATTTATATAATATGGGTTATGATAAATATATGATTGATGAATTACTTTCAAATATTGAGTATTCTAGTGATGCTTTAAGTAAGGATTTTGATAAAGCTAATAGAAAATTTAAAGGGGATAAAAATAAGATAATTTCTTCATTACTTAGAAAAGGATATAGTTATGATGAAATTAATTCCAATTTTAAATAATACTTTTAAAAGTATTATTTTTTTGTTATACTTTAAGAGAAGATAGGTGAAGTGAATATATTAGGTATTTGTCAAAATGGTGATGTATTATCAGTTTTTAGAATCATTAATATTATAATTATGATTATTAAAGTAGCTGTGCCTATATTACTTAT
>CAVIUL010000154.1:0-3285 GCA_963645885.1 bacterium
CCTAGAAAAAAATCTAGGGGTTTGTCTACACTCTGAAAAATAATTATATTATTTTTGTTCTTGTTTGTAGTTATTTTTACTATTATAATATTGCCGAGTATACAGAAAAAAGATGTTTCATTGAGTGATTTAACTTTAAGGGAAAAGATAGGCCAAATGCTAATGGTTTACTATAATGGTGATGAAATAAATGATACTTTGATTGATTCATTAAAAGAAAGTCAACCAGGAGGATTTATTATTACTGGTGCAAATTTGAATTATTATTCGAAATCAAAAAATTTTATTAATGGATTAAATAAATATTTAAAGCTAAACATGATAATTGCTGTAGATCAAGAGGGTGGAACAGTACAGAGATTATATGATATTACTGATAAGAAGGCTACATTTATACCTAATATGTATGATGTAGGTGTATTAAATAATAAAGATGTTTCATATAAGATCGGAAATATAATTGGTAATGAAGCTGGAAGTATTGGATGTAATGCTGTTTTTGGTCCTGTTTTAGATGTAGGTGATTATAATATTTCTGCGATGGGAAAAAGATTATTATCGGATGATAAAGATATTGTTATTTCTAATGGTATGGAAATTTTTAATGGTATTGAAGAAACTGGCTTGATTTCTATAGTTAAACATTTTCCAGGAATTGGTAGTACTTCTGATGATACTCATGATAATGAAATTTCTATTGTTAATAAAACTTATGATGAATTATACAATGATGATTTGCAACCTTTTATTACCGCTATTAATAATAATGTTTCTATGATTATGATTGGGCATTCTAGTTATCCTAAAGTTACTGGAGATGATCTACCAGCATTATTATCATCAAAGATTATTAATGATATACTAAGAACTAAATTGGGATATAATGGTGTAGTTATTGTAGATGCTGTTAATATGTGTGCTTTAGCAAGTAATTATTCTGAAAAATATATTTATACTACTGCTATAAATGCAGGGGTTGATATGTTTATTATGCCTAATGGTTCTAAAAGAGTTATTGATTTAATAGAAAATGAAGTTAAAAATGGTAATATAAGTGAAGAAACAATAAATAAAGCTGTTAATAGAATACTTAAATTAAAAAAAGATAGGTTAAACAAAAATTTACCGAAAGATAAGTTTGGTTTAAAAGAAAATAAAAAATTTATATGTGATAACTTTAATGATTATTGTTCTTATAATAAAAAGTGAAGTTTTAAACTTCACTTTTTAAGTGTAAAGTGGATATAAAATTAGTTCCTTTTTAAAAATATACATTATATAATTTATATAAGGAGAATTATATATATGTGTGGAATAGTAGGTTATAAGGGAAAAAGAAAAGTAAAAGAAGTTTTACTAAATGCTCTTGAAACTTTAGAATATAGGGGATATGATTCAGCAGGTATAGCGGTTCTTGATAACAATAAAATAAGAATAGTAAAGTCTGTTGGTAAAATAGAAAATTTAAGAAATAAAACTAAACGTTATGATTTTGATAAAGCTGTTTGTGGTATTGCTCATACTAGATGGGCTACTCATGGAAAAGTATGTGAAGAAAATAGTCATCCTCATAAAGTTGGAAGAGTTGTTTTAGTTCATAATGGAATTATAGAAAATTATAAAGAAATAGAAGAACAAGTAAGTAAATATGAATTTAAGAGCGAAACTGATACTGAAAGAGTATGTGCTTTAATTGATTCATATTATAATGGTGATAATGAACTTGAAGCTATTGAAAAAGCTATTGAACTAGTAAAAGGTAGTTATGCTTTAGGCGTAATGTTTGAAGGTAAAGATAAATTATATGGTGTTAAGAAAGATGCTCCGCTTGTTCTTGGTGTTGGAGAAAATGAATATTTCTTATCAAGTGACATATCTGCATTTTTAGCATATACTAAGGAACATATATTCTTAGAAGATAATGAGATTGTAGAGATTGGTGACGGTTTTAATGTATATTACAATGGAATAATTATTCCTAAGAAAACTGAAACTGCTACATACGATATTGAAAGTGCTCAAAAGGGTGGATATGAACACTTTATGCTTAAAGAGATAGAAGAACAAGAAGAAGTAGCTAAGAAGTTATATGCTAAATATATAGTTAATGATTCTGAATTTAGTGATGCTGTAGTTGATTTAAGTAAATATAAGCGTATTGATTTTGTTGGATGTGGTAGCGCATATCATGCTGCATTAATTGGTAAATATTTTATAGATAAATATGCTACTAGTAGAGACTTTTATTGTAATGTTTATAATGCTAGTGAATATAGATATAGTAATCATTATTTCGATAAAGATGTTCTTGTAGTATTATTATCTCAAAGTGGAGAAACTGCTGATACTCTTGCAAGTCTTCGTATGTGTAAGAGTGAAGGAGTGGATACTCTTGCTATAGTAAATGTTATATCATCAACAATAGCTCGTGAAGCTGATATGGTTATGCCTATGCTTGCAGGACCAGAAATATGTGTTGCGACTACTAAGGGATATTTTAGTCAAAGCTATATATGTAGTTTACTTACTCTTAAACTAATGTATAGAAATAGAATTATAGATAAAAAAGAATTAGTTAGAATATTTGAAGAATTTAAGAAATTACCTAAATTTATTAAAGATGTAATTGGAAAAGTAGATTATCTTAAAGTAGCAAAATCAATATATAAAGAAAAAGATATGTATTATATTGGACGTGGTGTAGATATTTATAGTTGTTACGAAGCAAGTTTAAAACTTAAAGAAATATCTTATATACATAGTGAATGTTTTGCGGCTGGTGAACTTAAACATGGACCGATTGCATTAATTTCTAAAAATACTCCAGTTATATCATTGTTAACTGAGTTCTCTGTTAGCGAGAAAACTATAAGTAATATTATAGAGGCTAAATCTAGAGGGGCTAAAATAATTACTATTAGAAAAGAATCTATAAATATTGATAAAAATATTAGTGATTATGATATAGTTGTACCTTTAACAAGTGAATATTGTCAAAACTTAGTAGTTATGGTTGCTTGTCAATTACTTGCATATAACGTAGCTAAACTTAATAAATGTGATATAGATAAACCTAGAAATTTAGCTAAGAGTGTTACAGTAGAATAGAAAATCTAAGAATAAATCTTAGATTTTTCAGAGTGTTGACAAAGTTCAATACTCTTTTCTTTTGTAAAAAGATGTGATAAAATTAAATTGCGAGATAAAACTTTATCTTAACCAATAAAGTTCACTTATATCTCGTTTTTTTATTGTAAAAATGATATAATAAAAATGGTTAAGATA
>CAVIUL010000155.1:0-3181 GCA_963645885.1 bacterium
TTTAAATACTGTCCAGTATATGATTCTTTCACTTTAACTATTTCTTCAGGAGTTCCTTTAGCAACAATAGTACCACCAAAATCTCCTCCTTCAGGACCTAAATCAATAATATAATCAGCTTGTTTAATTATATCCAAGTTATGTTCAATAACTATAACAGTATCTCCATTATCAACTATTCTATTTAATATAACAAGTAACCTTTTAATATCATCTTGATGAAGACCAGTAGAAGGTTCATCTAATATAAATACACTCTTACCAGTAGGCTTCTTTTGAAGTTCTTTAGCAAGTTTTACACGAGATGCTTCACCACCAGATAAAGTTACAGCATTTTGGCCAAGAGAAACATAGCCAAGCCCTACTTCATCCATTATTTTTAAAGTTTTATATACTTTAGGAACATTTTCAAATATTTTTAATGCATCACTTACACGAGTATCAAGTACTTCAGATATGTTAAGTCCTTTAAATTTAATTTTTAATGTTTCTTTATTATATCTAGTTGCATTACATACGTCACATGGAACATAAACATCAGGTAAGAAATGCATCTCAATCTTTTTAACTCCATCGCCAGAGCATGCTTCACATCTTCCACCTTTTACATTAAAACTAAATCTACTCTTATCATAACCATGTATTTTAGATTCCTTAGTTTCAGCAAATACATCTCTTATCGCATCAAATACACCAGTATAAGTTGCCGGATTACTACGAGGTGTTCTACCAATAGGATCTTGTGTAATATTAACTATTTTATCAACGTTTTCAATTCCCTTTATATCTTTAAACTTACCAGGTTTATCTTTAGAACGATTAATTTTATTAGCAAGAGCTTTACATAATATTTCATTTACTAAAGTACTCTTACCACTACCAGATACACCAGTAACACATATAAATTTACCAAGCGGAAACTCTACATTAATATTTTTTAGGTTATTTTCTTTACATCCAGTTATCTTAATAGATTTACCATTACCTTTACGTCTCTTCTTAGGTACCTCTATAACTTCTTTGCCACTTAAATATCTGCCAGTTAATGATTTATCATTTTTCATAACTTCTTCTGGAGTACCACAAGCTACTAAATATCCACCTTCTGTACCAGCTTTAGGACCAATATCAACTAGATAATCAGCAGCAAGCATAGTATCAGTATCATGTTCTACTACTATTAAAGTATTTCCTAAATCTCTCATCTCTTTTAAAGAATTTATAAGTTTAGCATTATCTCTTTGATGAAGACCAATACTTGGTTCATCAAGTACATATAAAATTCCAGAAAGTCTACTACCTATTTGAGTAGCAAGTCTAATTCTTTGAGCTTCACCACCACTTAAAGTCGCAGCTTCACGAGATAAAGTTAAATATTCAAGTCCAACATTCTTCAAAAAAGTAAGTCTTTCTTTAATTTCTTTAACTATCAAAAATGATACTTCTGTTTGCTCTTTAGTAAGTTTAAGTTTATCAAACCAATTAAGTAAATCTCTAATACTCATATTAGTTACTTCATATATATTCTTATTATTAATTTTTACACTTAAAGCTTCATCTCTAAGTCTTGTTTGATGACAACTAGGACAAGGAAGTTCAGTCATATATCTCTCTATCCAATCTCTTATAGATGGACTAGTAGTTTCCATATAACGTCTTTCTAAATTAGTAATTATTCCTTCAAAATAGTCATAACTTTTAAGAACACTTCCACTTCTAGTAGTAAGTGATAAATCAAGTCTATCAGGACTTCTATATAATATAATATTAAGTTCTTCACGAGTTAAATCCTTTACTGGCTTATAAAGATCTATATTATAGTGTTTAGCCACTAAAGCAAGCTTTTTAAACGCTATATTTAATGTTTCACCACTTTGAAAAGATGCAACAGCCCCATCCATAATAGATAAATTCTTATCAGGAATCAATATATCTTCATCTATATGTAAATTAACTCCAAGTCCCTTACAAACAGGACAAGCACCATATGGACTATTAAATGAAAATAATCTAGGTTCAAGTTCAGGAATACTAAAATCGCATAAAGGACATGCATAATTTTCACTCATTACTATTTCTTTGTCCCCTAGTATATTTATTACTACTTTACCATTAGCCATTTTAGTAGCTGTTTCAATTCCTTCAAATATTCTACTTCTTGAGTCTTCCTTAATAACAATTCTATCAATTATAACATCTATATTATGTTTATTATTCTTTTCAAGAATTATATCATCATTTAAATCTTTAGTGTCTTCATCTATTCTAGCTCTTACAAATCCTTCTTTTCTTAATTCTTCTAATAAATCTTTTTGAGTACCCTTTTCTCCATGAACTACCGGAGCCATAATTTCTATTCTAGTACCAACTTCATACTCTAAAACTTTATTAGTCATTTCTTCGATACTTTGCTCTGTTACTGGAATATTGTGTTTAGGACAATAAGGAGTACCGACACGAGCAAACAAAAGTCTTAAATAATCATAAATTTCAGTTATAGTACCAACTGTACTTCTAGGATTCTTATTAGTAGATTTTTGATCAATACTAATGCTTGGACTAAGTCCTTCAATAGAATCTACTTCTGGCTTATTCATATTTCCTAAAAATTGACGAGCATAAGCACTAAGACTTTCAACATAACGTCTTTGACCTTCAGCATATATAGTATCAAAAGCAAGACTACTCTTACCACTTCCTGATACACCAGTCATAACTATTAATTTATTTTTAGGTAGTTCTAAATTTATATTTTTTAAATTATTTTCACGAGCATTCTTTATAACTATCTTATCCATTATTCCACCTCATTATATTATTAACATAAACATTTGTTCATATACTAATACACAAGTAATAATATAATGAATTTATTTTAAAAAGTCAACATTTTACAAACAAATTTTTGTATAAATTAAAAGAAGCTTTTAAAGCTTCTATTCAGTCAAATCTATAGTAGAAGTACCACCACTACTATTAGCAGGACATTTTCCAGAACCGACTTCTGAAACATTGCTTCCTACCCTTACCCAAGCATAGGCATATTCAGAATAAGAAATAGCAACTGTCAAACCACTATCAGCTTCTATTAAAGTTGCTGATTTCCAAGTGCAATCAATTACCACTCTATTCTTAATACAACAAATCTTTTAGAGTTAAGAGGATTTAAAGTTGTCAATAA
>CAVIUL010000156.1:0-3178 GCA_963645885.1 bacterium
GCGGAATGCAAGAGTCAAAGTCTTGTGCCTTACCACTTGGCTACGAGGCAAAATTACAAGTGGTGGAGAGAGGTGGATTCGAACCACCGAACCCGAAGGAACAGATTTACAGTCTGCCGCGTTTAGCCTCTTCGCTATCTCTCCAAGTGGTGCCGAAAACAGGAATTGAACCCGTAACCTACTGATTACAAGTCAGTTGCTCTACCAATTGAGCTATTTCGGCAAAAAAACATAAATAATGGTGGGCGATGAGAGACTCGAACTCCCGACCCCCTGCTTGTAAGGCAGATGCTCTAACCAACTGAGCTAATCGCCCATAATTTTTCCTGTTGACGCTATTAAATATAACATTTATTACTTTTTATGTCAATACAAATTGTAAGTTTTTTTAAATATATTTTACTTTTTTTCATATTCAAGCATTTTTTCTTCTATCCATTCATTCATTTTTTCCTTTAATGGAGTAAATCCTATTCCCTTCTCTTCTATACCTTTTCTTTTATTTTTATTTCCATTTTTTTTTATAGATAGTTTTACTTGCAATTTATCTTCATCTATTGATAAAACTTTTACTTTGATCAAATCTCCAATTTTAAAAAGTGTATTTAAATCTTCTATATATTTATTTGAAACCTCTGAAATATGTATCATCCCAACATAATTACCTTCTAAGCTTACAAAAACTCCATATTTTGTTACTCCAGTTATTTGTCCCTCTACTATTTTTCCAACTTTTATATTACTCATCATTTCACCACGTTTTAATTATATCACACTATCTTTATTCTTCCAACCAATTAATTGTTTCCTCACATATAATTTCCTCTTGTACATACCTTAAAATGTGTTCTAATTCATTTATTTTACTAGTGTATTTTAAAATTTGTTTTTCATCTGATTCTGATTTATCACCTATAATTATTTCTTTCACTTCATCAAAAAATTCTTCCTGAAACATTAGTGTTTCTAAAAACATATATTTATCTTGTTTATTAATAATCATATCTTTAATATCAAATATATTTTTATATGAAAAAATTCCATTATATAATCTATATTTTATATATTTTCCTAACATGTTTCCATTATTTATTTTTTTAATATTTAATGGACTAAAAAAATTATCCATATCATAACTTCTGGTATAATGTCCTAAATTATCATGCACTGTTTCTAATGCTTCATTTTTGCTAATATACAACTGAATTGCATTTTCCGAAAGTCCAATATAATAATTGATAATTTTCATCAATTCTTTGTATTCTTTATTGTACTCTACTAGAGATTTTTCGATTTCATCAATTGATTTTTTCCATTTTTCTAATACATTAATTTCTAATTTTTTATATTTTGATTTTTCTATCGGTTGTGGAAACATATCCTTGATTGCTATTCTTTCATTTCCTATATTTTCGCCAAAAGATAGTATATATTTTTTGCTTTTATATTCAAAAAAATAATTATCGTTTAAACATTTTAATATTATTCTTGTTTTTTTATTATCAATTGAATACAATTCATTACTTGCCATTACTATTTCTTTTATATTTTCTAATTGTTCATTATTTATTTCTTCAATATATATTTTTTTATTTGAGACAAAAAAATATTTAATTTTATTTTTTTGATATATTTTATCTATAGAAAGATTATATGCATTTTTTATTTCTTTTTTTATTTTAAATCACCTTTTTCTTGCTTATGTTTAATTATCATACTATTAAATTTTATGCATGTCTTTCGGCGATATTATTAATTGATTAAAAAAAAAGAAATCCAATATTCGATTTCTTTTAAAGTTTCATTGTCATCGGTTTTTCTTCATACTCAACTGGTGTTTGCAATACTGGATTTACAAGATTATCAGTTGAATCTATTTTTTCCTCTACCACTTGTTCTTGTTTTTTTGTCATACCATTTAGCAATTCAATAACTTCTCTATAAACCAAGTCACTTATTTTTTTTGCGATTTGTTCCATTTGTTCTTGACTTAATGTTAATTCTTGCTCTTCTGTTTCTAAGGGTTCTGGTTTTATAGGTTCTTGTGATAATTCAACCGGTTTTTCTTCTTGAATAGGTTTTGATTCAAAAGGTAATGGTTGAACTATTTCTGACATTGTAGGATTTGGAACTTCTGGTACTGGTTCATTATTTGTTGCGAACATGCCTTCGTTAATTCCTGTTGGCTCAGTTGCAATTACTTCTTCATTTAATTGTGGCTCTGAGACTGGTTCAAATGCAGGAACCGGTTGTTGTACGCTTTGATTAACCATCGTTGTTATTGGTTCGGCAATTGGCGCAATCACATCTTTAAGAGGTTCAATTAATGGTTCTGTTGAAGGAATACTACCCAATTCTGCTGGTATATCAACTTTCATTGGCTCTTCAGTTATTAAATCATTTACTTTTGGTTCAGGTAATGGGCTAGCAGCTGTTTGAATAGGTTGTTCAATTGGCGCAGCAGATGGTATCGTATTTGTTTGAGGATTCACTTGTTCAGGTGCAGGTTCTATTGCTGGTACTGCACTTACTCCTGGTTCAAATCCTAAAACTTTTTCTGCAGCTTGTTGGACGCTCTCCACTTGTTCTTTTGTAAATGCATTTTGTTTTGATAAAGGTGCAATTCCAGTTACTGGATCTGGAGTTACTGTTGATGAACCAATTCCGATAATTCTCTTATTTACGTTATCTTCTACAGTGGCTACAACAATTCCTTTTTGTATATTTTCTATTTCACTTACCATTATATTCACCTAACTTTCTACAATTTGCTTCATAGCTTCTTTTACACGTTGCCAGATTTGATCATCTTTTATTCCAATTAAACTATAAACTCCTGGTTCATTTTCAACAAACTCAGATATGTAAATTTTGCTCATTCCTTCGCCAGCTGATTCGCCCTTAGACAAAATGACAAATCTCTTGCCAATTTCGCTAATTTTAAAAGCATTGATTAAATCAACTTCTTCCATAGTTCCATCCATGTTTTTTATTGAAATTCTATTCATAACATTTTCCTCTCTATTCTCATATAATTTTATCATATATAAAAAATAATATCAATTATTTTGATACTATTTTTTTTCGTCAATTTTTTCTAAAATAAAGTATTTGCAATCAAATGCGCAATTTTCTTTTATATATTTTTTTACATTTTTATAATCATTAATTTGATTGA
>CAVIUL010000157.1:0-3130 GCA_963645885.1 bacterium
TTTCCTCGGTAAGATTTACTTCTGTACTTACTGTCTTTGGTCACTTCACGAATTAAATTATACAATATTATTTTTAAAATGTAAACCCCTATTTTTAAGAAACATTGAATTCGTGAATTTTCATTTGGATTTCCGCTTTTATGTAAAAAGCTGCAATAAGTCTATTTATAGTATAATATAATAGTTTCTTTGCCAAAGAAGGAGGAATTATAAATGAAAGACTGGAAACATTTAACTTTTGAACAAAGAAAAGTTATCTCAAATGGAATATCACAAAACCATAAACTAAAAGAAATTGCAGAAGCCTTAGGATTTGACCCTACAAGCATTTCAAAGGAAGTAAAAAGAAATAGAGAAAGTACTACTATTGGACTCAATGTAACAAATTGTAAAAAAGTAACAAGATGGCCTTATGTATGTACTGGATGCAGTAAAAGATACAATCATCAATGCTGTTTTACAAAATACAAATATGATGCTCAAAAAGCACAAAATAAAGCTGACACTAATTTGATTAATTCAAGAAAAGGTATAGATATTGATTCCGAGGAATTTCAAAGACTCGATAAAATTGTAAAAGAAGGAATCGATAATAAAAAATCTATATATCAAATAACTATTGGAAATAAAGAAGAAATAGATAAATCTGTTACTACACTTTATAGATATGTTAATAAAGGCTATTTAACAACTAAAAGAATTGATTTGCCTTATGCTGTTACTTGCAAGAAAAGAAAGCATAATAAAAAGTATGAGTATTCTGAAAATAATAAAATTGACAGAACTAGTCATACTTACATTGATTATCTTGCCTATTTACACAAACATCCAGGAATCTATGTCTGGCAACTAGATTTTCTTGGAACAATTAAGACAGATAACAATAATATTTTATCATTTAATCTACCGGATTTGCAATTTGTTTTATTAGATTTAATTAAAAATCCTAATCAACAAAAAGTTGTTGAATATTTTGATGAATTAGAAGAAAGAATTGGAACTAATGCTTTCATTGAATTAATACCAGTCATTTTAACTGATAGAGATCCTAATTTCACAGATATAGAAGGAATATGCTTTTCTAAAATAACTGGAGAAGAAAGATGTAAATTATTCTTTTGTGATGGTTATGTATCAAATCAAAAGCCTAATGTAGAAAACATTAATAAACAATTAAGACTATTCTTTCCAAAAGGTAAAACAATAGATACTTATACTAAACAGGATATTAAAAATGTTAATCAAACACTTTTAAATAGACCACTAAAAGCATTAGATTCATATACATCTAAACAAGCATTTATAAATGTATTTGATGAAGATTTATTTAACAAACTATTTTAATTATTGTCAATGGCGAGCATAGCGAGTTCATTTTAACCATTGACAATATAATAAACTTATAATATTTATACAAATAAAGTTTATCTTTGTTTGTTAATTATAATTTAAGGCAAAGAAATAATAAAAACTGCAATAAGTCTGAAAAGCGGAAATAACCTCCGTAATTTTGTCATGCAACAATTTTGATATTATTAGCATAAATTAAAAGACTTATTGCAGTTTTTCAGTTTAAAACCCGAAATAAGTCTAATAAACTTAACAATTTTTTATAAAACTGCATTTAGTCTAAAAATTTGCGGTAATATATAAAAAATGTTAAGAGTTTAATCTTAACATTTCTTTTTGAATCTTCTTTGAAATTCTTCTTTATTAGTTTTTTCGTCTATTGCTTCAAAACTAGTTATAAAGTATCTACCATCTTCAGTTCTTCTACTATCTATATCATAAACTAAATCATCGTTATAATCTCTCATATCAGTTTTTAAATCTTCTATTGCAACTTCGAATGCTAGTGATGGAATATCATTTAATGTTTTTCCGTTTTTAGGATAACATATTATCTTATTATCTTGTAATGATAATGTAGCTTTTAGCTCACCTATTTCAAATACTCTATGTCCTGGATTAGGTATATTTGGATAATCTAACATTGATTTTCCTCTTTTGTATGCTACCATTTCTCTTATTTGAGCTAATAGATAATCTATTTTTTTCTTTCTTTTATAACTTTCTATTCTCTCTTCAGCCGTTTGAGGTCTTCCTAAAGTATCATCTGAACATATCATATCCCATTCTTCTTTTTTTAATTTTTCGATCATCTGTTCTAACTCTTCAATGGTACACGTGTATAGTTCAGCGAAATCCGGAATTATCGTACTCTTTCTAATAAGTTTTTTTGCATATTTTCCTTCAATCTTAATAAATTTTGTTAAACTTTTTACATGTGGCATTCCTTTAGTAGCAGCATAATACATGTCTAGTGGGAATGTCTTATCGTTTTGTAATAATTGTTCTAAATCGGTTCCTTGAATATATACATCATCATTACTTATAATTTTCATTATATATATCCTCCTTTGTATAATATATTATATATTAAATATTATTTTTTTCTAGTCTTTTATGAATTTTTCTAGTTTTGTTTTTAATGCATCAGGAAATTCAATATATTCTTTTGATAACATTTTTTGCATTAATTCTTTGTCTTTAGAATTAATTAATTTAGTTGTTATTCTACTATAATTTGGATTATCTTGAATACTGATTAGTTCAGCTAAATAGTATGAATCTTTAATATCTATAAAGTATGTTTCTATTTTATCCATATCAAACTTTCCATCATAATTTAGTGCAAGTCTCCATGCATATTCTTTTTCGCCATTTTCAACACATGCATCAACCATTTCATCAAAATATTCTTGATCTATTGCTGGAAGGCATTCTAGATAAAATAAATCTCCTATCATATTAGCTACGTCCATAGGACTCATAGTTTTTGCTGTTTCTATGTTATATTCACTTTTTAGTATAAGTTCTTCTATTTTAGAATCTCTTTCTATATCTAATAATGATAAAGATATTATTTTATTAATTTCAGTTATAAATTTAGTGATTATCTTTTTATCTTTTGGATATAATTCTATTAATTCATTTAAGTCTTTTAATAATTCTTCATTATTATGTTTTTTATTAATGTATTTGTATATTACTGTTACTATATTTTTCTTCATAAGAGAACTCCTTAATTAAATTATATCTTATATTAAATTTTTTACAATATTTTTTG
>CAVIUL010000158.1:0-3081 GCA_963645885.1 bacterium
CCACTTCCACATGGACATGGATCATTTCTTCCAATCTTCTTTTCAGATTTCTTAGGTTGTTTCTTAGATGCTTTATCGCCATCATTAGTTTGAATGTTCTTTACTTCTTCTCTTTCAAGGTTTTGTCTAACTTCAGCATTTAATAAGAATGTTGATATTTCAGCATTAATACTAGCCATCATATTATCAAACATTTGGAATCCTTCTAAAGCATAAACTTGAAGTGGGTTATTTTGAGCGTAACCACGAAGCCCTACGCCTTCTTTTAATTCTTCCATCGCATCTAATTGATCCATCCAATATTTATCAATTATTCTAAGTGATATAGACTTTTCAAAATCATTTTGAATATCTTCAGGAACATCTTCTAACTTTTTATTATAGTCAGTAACAACTATATCATAAATATGATTAATTACTTCTTCAGTTGATTTTCCTTCAAAATCTTTCTTAGTTAATTTTTTTCTCTTAAGTAAATGAGCATTAAATTGTTCCATAATATTATCTATATCATTATCAGTTAAATAACCTTCTGGTTCAATATGTGAATTTACTTGATTAGAAACAAATTCTTTAAATGTTTCAAGTACTCTATCACGAATACTATCTTGATCTAATATTTCATTACGTCTATTGTAAATAATTTCTCTTTGTTTAGATATTACATTATCAAAATCTAATAATCCTTTACGTCTATCAAAGTTAAATCCTTCAACTTTCTTTTGGGCAGATTCTATATTTTTAGAAATCATCTTATTTGAAATAGCCTGATCATCTTTAATACCTAAATTTTCCATAACACTTTTCATCTTTTCAGAACCGAATTTAAGCATTAAATCATCTTCCATTGATACGAAGAATCTAGTTGTACCTGGATCTCCTTGACGTCCACTTCTACCACGTAATTGGTTATCAATACGTCTTGAATCATGTCTTTCGGTACCTATTACAAATAAACCACCAAGTTCACGAACACCTTCACCTAATTTAATATCAGTACCACGTCCAGCCATATTTGTTGCTATTGTTACAGCACCTTTTTTACCAGCATTTTCTATAATGTGAGCTTCACGTTCATGATTCTTAGCATTTAATAATTCATGCTTAATTCCAGCTTTAGTTAATAATTGACTTATTACTTCACTTGTTTCTACTGAAGCAACACCAACTAATACTGGTCTTCCTGTTGAATGTATTTCTTTAACAGTTCTAACTATCGCAGCATATTTACCTTTAAGTGATGAATAAATTAAATCAACTTGATCATCACGAATTACAGGCTTATTTGTTGGAATACATACAACATATGTATTATATATATTTTGAAATTCTTCTTCTTCTGTTTTAGCAGTACCAGTCATACCAGCAAGTTTATTATACATTCTAAATAAGTTTTGGAATGTAATAGTAGCTAAAGTCTTAGTTTCTTCATTAATCTTAACTCCTTCTTTAGCTTCTAATGCTTGATGTAATCCCTCACTAAATTGACGACCATGCATAAGTCTTCCTGTAAATGTATCTACTATAATTACTTGGTCATTTTCAACTACATAATCAACATCTCTCTTAAATGCATAATTAGCAGCTAATGCTTTATCTAAATTATGTACCATTACACTATTCTTAATGTCATATAAGTTATCTAAATGAAGCATTTCTTCAGCATGATGTACACCTTCTTCAGTAAGAGTAACCTTTTTAGTTTTTTCATCTACAACATAATCATCTATAGATAAATTTTTAGCAACTCTATCTGCTTCTTTATACACGTTAGCACTCTTCGCAACACCACCACTAATAATTAATGGAGTACGAGCTTCATCAATTAATATTGAGTCAACTTCATCTATAATAGCAAAGTTAAGTCCTCTTTGAGTTCTGTTTTCCTTATGTACAACCATATTGTCTCTTAAGTAATCAAAACCTAATTCATTATTAGTTGTATATGTTATGTCAGCATTATATGCTTCTCTTTTTTCTTGAGGATTTTTATCTCTAGTATTAATTCCTACTGTTACACCAAGTAAATCATATATTGGCTTCATCCATTCAGCATTACGAGTTGATAAGTATTCGTTAGTTGTAATAACATGAACACCTTTTCCTTCTAATGCATTTAAGTATGCGGGAAGAACTGTTGTTAAAGTTTTACCTTCACCAGTTTTCATCTCAGCAATATTACCTCTATGAATAGCAACACCACCTATTACTTGTACTCTAAATGGTTTTTCACCTATAGCTCTAAAACAAGCTTCACGAGCAAGTGCTATAGCTTCTACTAATATATCATCAAGAGTTTCTCCGTTTTGTATTCTCTTTTTAAATTCTTCTGTTTTAGCTTTAAATTCTATATCTTTAATTTTTTTCATTTCTTCATCTAAAGCTTCAACTTGATCAGCTAATTTATTTATCTTTTTAAGTTCTTTAGTTTCATAATCAAATAAATTTTTAAATAAACTCATGTCATCATCTCCATTAAAATTTATTATAACAAAGAAAAAAAGAAAAGTGAATATTACTTTTCTAATTAGCTTCGATTATACCGTAATCTCCATCATTTCTTTTATAAACAACATTTATCTTATCAGTATCTACATTTTTAAATACAAAGAATGTATGTCCTAATAATTCCATTTGTGTAATTGCTTCTTCTTCATCTATTGGTTTTAAGAATACTTCTTTTCTTCTTACTATTTGTTGTTCATCTTCTTCAAGTAAATCTTCTATTTCAGGCATAACAGCCATTTTAACTTTTTTACTAGCTATTTTTCCTTTATACTTCTTGAATTGTCTTTCTAGCTTATCTATAACTAAATCTATAGCAGAATATAAATCTTCATTTGTTTCTTCTGCTCTTATATTATATTTACCACTCCATATTGTAACTTCTACTTTTTGATCTTTTCCTCTTGCAGAAATTACTGCTTTAGCCTCAACCTCATCATTATCATCTAGATATTTATCTAATCTAGATAACTTCTCCTTAATGTAACTATCAATTGCTTCGGTAACATCTATTTTATTACCACGGATATTATATTTCATATTATTCCTCCTATCTAAAGCATAGCATAATTACAA
>CAVIUL010000159.1:0-2983 GCA_963645885.1 bacterium
GCATATATCCTTATTATATTTAATTAAAATAAGATATCCACGTATACATAGAAATTTAGAATTTACAGAACGCATCGAGAAATTAAAAGATGAGTAATTCTCCACCTCGATTCGTTTCATTACAAATTAAAAATAAATCAATAATAACATACTCATTAAAAAATAATAAAATTCAACAGTAAATTTTGAGTAGGGGTCCCCTATTATTTTTTTAGATTAATAGGGCGATACAAAAAATTAAAATAGAACTGACTATCCCATAAATCATATAATTAAATTTCTTATATTTTTTTATTTCTTTTAATATATCATTTAAAGACAAACTAATCATTAATCCAGCAACAAAAGTAAGTACAATCGCTAACATATTTTCATTGATATAATCTTTAATTATAAAATATGCTATAAGAGCCCCTATCGGTTCTGATAATCCTGAAAGTAGGGTATATAAAAACGTCTTCCACTTCCCTACACCACTATAATATAATGGTATACTAATAGCAATTCCTTCTGGTATATTATGAAGCATAATTGCAATACAAAGTTTAATTCCAATATTAACATTAGTAACAGCTCCAATAAACACTGCTATTCCTTCAGGAAAATTATGTAAAATTAATGATATCATACTAAGTACACCAATCCTATATAAAGAAGAATTATTATCTTTAATTTTATCATTGATTATCCTTACACTCTGATATCCAAGTAAAAAAATTAAAACAAATATAACAAATCCAAAATATATTCCATAATTATTAATAATAGTTAAAAAACTAGAAGGTAAAAGATCAAAAATAGAAATAAGTGTCATTATACCTAATGAAAAAGCAAGAGAAAAAACTACAAACTCCCCTACTTTCTTTATCTTCAAGAAAATAAATACACTTCCTAATACTGTAGAAAGTCCAGCAATAAGAGGTAAAAATAATGGAAACATGCTAATATTCATAATTAATAATATTTTATTAAAGTGTATTTATTCATAAACTAAGCCAATTATTTCCATAAAAGAAATACATATTAAAGTTCTTCTTTGCCATAATAATAACAGGTGGTGATTAAAGTGGCTAACGCTAGAAATAATTCTAGATGTAAATCTAATGCTAGAAACAATGCAAGTTCTAGAGCAAGATCAAACGCTAGAAGTAATGCAAGAAGCAATTCTAGATGTAAATCAAATTCTAGAAGTCGCTAGTATGCATGAAAAGATATTCTGTTTTGAATATCTTTTTTTATGTGATATAATCAATATGATAGGATGTGTCATATGAGGAAAACATTACCATATATTTTACTTATTATGTTTTTAATATGCTTTATTGCTTCTTATTATGGCTTTAAATATAGAAATCATTATACACCTGCTATACCATCAGTAACAGCAGTAAAAATAAGTGATAATGTAGTAGAAGTTAAATATCAAGTTGAAGAATATAAAAAAGATAAAGACATGTTTTGCCTTAAAAAACTATCAAATGAAAATATAAAAGTTGATGATACATGGACAAAAGCCCAAAATAATAAATGTAATTTTATTATAGATGATAACACATATAATTTTTATTTAAGAAATAATTATGGAACAGTAATAAAAATCAACGAAGCAAGTGATTTAGGAAATATATTAAAATTAACTTTAGATAAAGAAAAAATATATTTAGCAATTAATGGAACACATACACCTACTCTTACAATCAGTTCAGTAGGATATGCTGATAAAACAATAAAATGGACAAGCGAAGATGATAAAATAGCTATAGTAGATGAAAATGGTACAATAAAGGGTATTAAAAAAGGAAATACAAAAATTACTGCTAAAGTAATGGATAAAGAAGTAAATATAGATGTAGTTGTAACAGATTTAATAACAGTTAGGCCAAAATCATTTAACAACAAAAAGAAATATTTAAGTTGTAATAAATATACTGAAGAAGATAATGACTTATTAGATGAAATACTTAAAGATAGAGTTAACACTGTTGGTTATAAAACAAGAGCTGGAGCAGTCGAAGCAGCAAGATTTTTAGCTCTAGAGTTCCCTTACAAAATCAAATATTTTTCAGAAAATGGACGTATGGGAGAAAGAACATATAAAGTAGATGGCGAAGGAAGATATTATCATGAAGGTTTATATCTTCATAGTAGTAGATATAGCAATATAAAATATAAAGCAGAAGGTCCTAAAACATGGGGATGCACCATGTATAATAGAGTTTCACATAAAAGAAGTGCTAATGGGCTTGACTGTAGTGGATTTATAACATGGGTATTAGTAAACGGAGGCTTTGATCCAGGAGATATTGGAGCTGGAGTAAGTCCAGGAATAAAAGACTTAACTGATTATGGAGAAAAAACAATATTCAATGCAAAAGTAATTGAATCTGGAAAAGTAAAAGTTGGAGATTTATTAAGTTCTACAGGCCCAGGTGGTGGACATATCGCAATGATAGTTGGAGAAGATAGCGAATACTATTATGTCGCAGAAAGTTTATGGACTTCACCAAATGTAGGAGTTGTTATATTACCCTATTCTAAAAAGAATTTATTTAAAAGATATTATTACGTAATGCTTATGGATTCATACTACAAAGAAGATGGAAAGCTTACAAAATTATGGTACTGAGGTGAATAATGAAGAAAAGAAAAAAAATAAGTAAAAATTATAATTCTAGGAATACAAAACAAAGAAAAAGAAAAAGAAGATACAAGTTTAAACCACCTTTTTATATATTAATAATACTATTAATTGTATTAGCTATATATATATTAACAGATCTTAAAGACAATGTATTCTTTAAAATAAATTATGTTAAAGAAGTAACAGTCACAAATAACGAATTTAAGATACTTTTAAAGAAAAATAGTGATTACTCATGTATTCTTACACCTGATGATAAAATACCCGAATTAGACGATAAAAACTGGGTTAAATCAGAAGATAATATATGCACAATTAAATATAATAAAGATTATAATAAAT
>CAVIUL010000160.1:0-2912 GCA_963645885.1 bacterium
CACGGATATTATATTTCATATTATTCCTCCTATCTAAAGCATAGCATAATTACAATATTTTATCTATAAATCTCTTAAAATTACACAAAAGTTTTACATTTAAAAAATGACTAAATAGCCATCTTTATTTTTCTGAAGAATCATTCCATTTCTTTTTATATTTAAATTTTAACTGGTAGAATTGTTCTAATTCATTAGCTCCATACATGTCTTTTCTTTCGTCAAAAGGACAGTAAACCATATAATCATTCTTTAGTTCATTTAAAAATTTTCTAGCATCTCTAAATAGTTTATCTTTAGGTATTTTTTCTTTAATTAATCTTACTAATGCTACTTTGTATGCTTCCTCTTCTTTATCAAATCCATAGTATTTAAACTTACTTGCATCTTTTGGTATTTCTTTTTTAGATATACTTACTTCGGCAGTAGTCACTACTGAAATTATACCTTTTTTAATCATTTCATCTATTTCTTCTTTAGTATATACTTTATCTCTATCTAAATCAGTATCAGTTAACACTATTAAATGTCCTTGATAATCATCTTCCCATTCATCATAATCTTTACCATGACCTTCACATTGTAAATAGGTTCTAACCATATTAGTTTTTATAGAAGTCATTTTCTTAAATGATGTACCACCAGCCATATTATACAATCTAATCATTTCGTGAGCTTCTATTGGCTCACTATCTATAATAGATGAATAGTCATAATATTCTTCAATCTCATGACTCACTCTAGTATAATATCCTCTATATTGTTTCATTTCACTTTCTTCATCAGTAGAAATTCTATATATTCTATTAATTATTCTTAAAAATTCATCTGAACTAATAGTATCATAGTTAGTTAATAAATTAGTTATATCATCTATCATACTAATTAGGTATTTTTTAACTTCACTAGGTTCATCCCATATAAATTTATCATAAAAGTATTCATCAAATACTCCCTCTATTCTTCCAGTATACATATTTCACCTCTTTAAAAGATATTCTAGCATCAACATAAATTACAGTCAACAATAAAAAAATACACATTTGAGTGTATTTAAGCTACCGCAGATAATTTAACTTCTCTAACATTAATTGCTTGGCAACCTTTTGCTGTCTCAATTAATGTAAATTCAACTATCTCTCCTTCTTTAAGTGACTTATAACCTTCTTGATCAATAGCCGAATAATGAACAAAGATATCTTCATTTACTAAACCTTCATATTCAATAAATCCATATCCTTTATCATTGTTAAACCATTTAACACGACCTCTACTCATTTAACTCTGCCTCCTAACTATGATACTTTTTCTAACAAGTAGTTTGTATTCACGGTTATAATCATATCAAAAATAAAAATTTAATCTCATTTTTGTCGCAAAAGTATCATTTCTTGTCATAAACTCACAAAAAATAACTTTTTAAAAGCAAAATATCTAGTTAAAACAACAAAATCGACATTTAATGACAAAAATAAATATTTTAAAATTTAAGAGTTATAATGTAAGTGAAAAAAGGAGAGAGATGAAGAATTTAGTAGTAAATGGTATCATGAGTAACATTAATAAATATTATAGTTACGATGATATAAAATTAAGTGAAATAAAATATGGAATAGAATCATTATATCTTACAATATCTAAAACAATAATAATATTAATAGCATGTACAATATTAAAAGTTATAAAACCCCTACTATTATTGTTCACATTTTATGGAATAATAAGATTAACTGGATTCGGCGTTCATGCTAAAAAATCTTGGCACTGTTGGATAACCTCATTGACAATGTTTATAGGAATACCTATATTAATAGCAATAATAAATGTTAATGATAGCTTAATTTTAATAACTTACCTAGTATGTATGTTATTAATGCTAAAATATGCTCCAGCAGACACAGAAAAAAGACCATTAATAAATAAAAACAAAAGAATTATATATAAGGTATTAACTCTAGTAATAACATTTATATATCTTGTAATATCACTTATATTAAAAAATCAAACCATAATAAATGCTTTATACTTATCCACAATACTTGAAACAATACAAATACTTCCAGTCACTTATAAACTCTATGGAGTTAGATATAATAATTATAAAAATTATAAGAAAGGAGGTACAATATGAAATTGTTTGCCACTATCACTGCTACATTAGGTGCATTCTTAGCTACTATCGCAACAGCTGGATGCGTAATTATATATGTAGATGAACCTGAAATGCCTAAATCAATGTTATAATAAACACTAAAAAAAATCTAGAAATTATCTAGATTTTTTATTTTATAATAATTTTCGTTATAAACAAGTTATTAACACACTCTTGTTCCATCTTTAAATGTTTACTATTTTTAAGTAACATTCGGGCTATATGCAAACCAAAACCTCGATTGTTACCTTTACTAGAATAACCTTTCTTATATAAAGATGATATATCCATATCCTTCTCTTTACAAGAATTAGTTACTTCTATAACAACACCATCTTTTTCATTATATGCATCAATTATTAATAATTTATCTTTAGTTTTTTCACTTGCTTCTATCGCATTATCAATAATTATTCCAAGTATTTTACATAAAGACACATATTCTTTATAATTCTCTTTTTCTAACTTAATATTTACTTGTTTAGATATATTAATATTATAATTGATCTTTTTATCACTCGCTATATTCATTTTATAGTAAACTATGCCTTTTAAACCAGGTGGTAATTTATAAATATTTTTAACTCCAACTGACTTATTACTGCATGTCATAATAAAATCATCTAATGTCTTATCAAAGTCTTTACTATTTTTATCTTTAAAACTCTTTAATGCTAATAAGTTATTTAACATTTCGTGTCTTATTATTCTATCTTCATCAATTCTTTTTTCATATATAGTCATCATATCTAATAGTTCT
>CAVIUL010000161.1:0-2890 GCA_963645885.1 bacterium
CTTGTTTTTCGTTGTGAAGCTCCCATCATGACTTGTACTGATACATTATCAATACTTTGCTCAGTTAGTGTCTCCACCCACTGAGCTTTTAGTGTTGTTGTAGGAACTAAAACTAGCACATCTAAGTCAGGATACCGCTTACGTACACGTTGTATAGCTTTTATTGCTATATAGGTTTTACCTAACCCAGTACACGCCACTACTGTCGCCTTCCCTCCTGCTTTTAGCCATTTTGTGACTGATTCATGCTGTCTTTCATCCCTTGTAATTGGTTTTATTAAATCATTCAAAAGTTCCATAGGCAGATGTAAGAACATATCCCTTATGTTCTGCTACCTGTTTAATTTCTTCAATCTTATCTTGCCACTGCTTAGCTTGCATTTCACATTGATTCTGGAATCTATACAGAATTTTAGTAGAAAGAAGTTTAAGCTGAGTAGTGGTATAATTAGAGTATTTGTCTCGATGAAGATCACACATTGCTTTAAATTCAGTATAAGTAAGACCAGTTGGGTCTATCTTCAAAGCAATAGTAGGACTAAGATGACGAACTTTCTTAATAATTTCCAAACGATTCATTGCCTTACCTGTTTCAGGATCTTTTTGATAAAGACCTCCTTCATCTACAGGGGTCTGCATTTCCTGTTGAGTAAACCACAGTCCCATTCTAAGAATGAAATTAAATGTAAGATGACTAGAATCAAATTGTCCAAGATAATCCATACAAGCATCAAGAACTAGTGAGATTGGAAGTTTACGATAATCCAAGTCATCAATACCAGTCATAATTGTGCCTATAGAAGTAGTTTTGAGTGCTTCAGAATTCAGGGCCTCTTTATTATTATTAATAAGTGCTTTAAGACTCTCAAAGAGCATTGCACTAGTGCATTCATGTGCGCTGCGAATCCAACGAACTAACAATTCAGCACGACAACGTAAAATTTGGTCATTTACAATATCCAAAAGGACAAGACGACCTGGATGACGAGCATCCTTATTATAGAGCATTTGTTCACACAAATTAAACTTTTCTTGCAAAGTTCTTTCGTCAAAATCAATAAGAGGATGCTCAAGTTGCTGACCATTTTCCTTCTTATCTTTCCACATATACTCATTTACATTGTTCTTGTTACTAAGGGCTTCCTGAAGCTTATCTCCAAAATCAGACATATACTATACTATTCTTTTTCATAAATTTTTAAATGATCTATTAAATTATTATAATCTAGTCCAAAATTAATTCAGTATTCAATTCTTGTTTATCTTTTGTAAACTTTAAAAATTGAATATTAGAATACTTGTAAGGAACAAATTCCTTACCATCAAACCATTTATCCACTCCCGCAGATATGTATTTGACTACTAAAAATCCTGTATCTCCCACTTTTATGGGACTTTGGTTCCAATTAGGGAATATTACACATGTTAAATATTTAAGATCCGAATCTTTATATTCTAAATCTTCAAATATTAAGGTCTTATATCCCAGTTCTTCTGGGCATGCTATTAATAGTTTGGCATGTAAGGTAAGTTCTGATATTTCCACTTACTTTTTATGCAACATCTCTTTTAAGTTAAAAACATTAACATCAGAGTAATTAATACAGCCATACTTAGCGAAGTCTGAAAGCAAAGTTTCCATATTATCAAGACAAGGATAATTTAAACACGTACTACAACTTCTTTCAGGATGAGAATAGGTTAATCCATCCCTATCTTTAAACACATTCATTTAAAAGCACATACTAGAGCTAAGATTATAGTTGCTAGAACTGAACCTCCTGCTACATACTTTAGAGTTCTATTAGCTTTTTTAAGACTAGCTACATTTTTTTCTTGTTCTTCTAAAGCATTTTTATACAGAAGTATTTGATTGGATCTTAATGAGTCTATTCTGATCCAATTAGAATTTACAGTTTCTAAGTTACTAATTTTAGACTCTAATAGTGGTACTTTACTTAACAACATATTATGTTCAGCGAATATTAAATTCGCTGTTTTGAGTTGTATCGGTGTTATGCTGACCACAGTATCTTTCAATGTAGGTTGAGAAGAAATTGTAGTCGTCGTTAGGATTATTCCGAATAATGTCGTCAATAGTCTTTTCATACGTCTTTTCAATTTCAATAACCTTAAAATTGATACTGTCATTTACTCTTAATATAGAATCATTCTTAATAATTAATTTCTCGATTTTAGGAGCTATGGTATCTTTAATACCTGTTTCTTTAACACTCCTAGAACATCTTCCAATACAGAATGATATTATTAAAAGTAAAGCTATCAATCCAGATATAATAAGTTTTTTCTTCATAGTTTAAGTTTAAATCCTTCGTCATCTAGGTATTGTCTAGGTGCGGCAACTAATTCCCAATAACGCTGGACATAACAACCATGAGTTTTACTAAATGCTCGAGCGTCTTTCTTATTAATAGGTACTTTAGAACTATACTTTTTAATTCTAAAAAGTTCCCAACGATTAGGAGGATAATCTAAATAGATTTCCTCTTCATAAAGAAATTGGTCTGCTTCTTCGAGCAGTTGACCATTTTTTTCGTAAGTCATTATATAACTTTAGTTACCCATTTGTAGAACCATAATACTTAATGGTTCCAACATTGGAAAATATGAAACACCTATATGTAGTAAAATATCTAAACTGTTAATTCCAATTATAAATTTATTCATACTTAAATTTTAAAATTTTTAAATTACAATGAATTAAATGTTGCTATCAGATTTCGTTTAAATTCACTATTTTTATGTGCCAAAGCGATCTTATCATAGGCATCATCCGAACTTACTGCTTTTCCTCGTATAAAAGCATCAATATCGGCATAGGTAACTCCAAGAACATCTTCATCAGTAACATAAGAACCATCGGCTTTAG
>CAVIUL010000162.1:0-2856 GCA_963645885.1 bacterium
TTTCCTCGGTAAGATTTACTTCTGTACTTACTGTCTTTGGTCACTTCACGAATTAGATTATACAATATTATTTTTAAAATGTAAACCCCTTTTTTAACTTTTAATAAGTTTATTTTACTATATATGGATTATCACTAGTTCCAGCACCACTTACGTTAGCAGTTCCAAGAATTGATAACACGGGTTTACATCATTTATAATTTCATTATTTAATTCTTGCCATATGATTTTATAATAAACATCAAATGTACGACATTTTTAACAGAAATTTCTTTAGTAACAAAATCACCCGGTTTAGCATTTTCAAGTACAATCTCTGGCGAATCAGTATATATTAATTTAAAAATACAACACTATTTTATCAGTATTATTATCAGTTGTGAAAAGTATTAAAAAAATTCACAATTGTTCACAAAAAAAGTGTAAATATATTAATTTACACTTTTATACTTTACTTTTTAGCTATTATTACCTCTATCTTAGTAGTTCTAGATGAGTATGTAAGTTTTAAATCATTTCCTGTTACCATTACTGGAACTTCATATGTTCCTGGTTCAAGATCTGATAAATCAACGTAAGCTTTAATATCTTTAGAATCTAATTTATCAAGTACTGATTTAACACCTTTAACAACTACATTTACTTTAGTATCACTAGCATTCTTAGCAAGTGGTTTATATTTAGTTGTATCTAAATGTTCAAATACAATTGGTATATCTTTAAACTCTTTAGATGTTTCACCTTCCATTTTAACTTTAATAGTTACTGCTGTATCAGACATTGATCTAACACCTGTAGGTTTAACTATTGTTTCTTGGAATGTCTTATCTTTACTAAGTCCATTTACATCTATTTCTACTTCTATTTCACTAATATCTTTAAGTACATCTTCTTCACCATATAATGTTACAGTAGTTACATTTGAAGTTATTGAACTAATAGCACTTCCACTAGCAACTTCTCCAACTGGAACAACCTTAACTGGAACAGTCTTACTTGGACTTGATATTACAACAGTAGCAGTTATTGTACCTGGAACTATTTCTATATCTTTAATTTCTGTACCTTTTTCATCATAAGCAATTAATTTAACATTTTCTAAAGTATATGTACCAGCACTATTAGCATTTAATGCATTAACATCAACTAAAGCTTTAACACTAGCAACCTTCTCTAATTTTTCTTTATATGATTTAATAATTACTTCGTCTCTATCAAGTTTAATAGAACTTATTACAAGTGTACTTCCTAATTTATCTTTATTTAATATATCAGTAGTAACTGTACGAGAAGCACTAACTTTAGGATATATAACTATTGTAGCTCTTGATGGATCTACTTTATAATCTAATGACTTGATTGGATTATTATATTTAATATTAACTTTATGAGTACCAGCAGATAAACCGGTTAAATCAAGTGTTAACTTATGATCTCCTAATTGCTCTGCTAAGTATAAGTCACTCTTTCTTCCCATAAGTACTATATCAGCACTTTCAGGTATTCCTTCAACTACATATGCTTCTTCATTATATTCAGCAACAACAGGTTGATTAGATAAAACTATTGCTTCAGTTTCAACTAAATTAATAACCTTTCTATCTACTGCAAAGAAAGCAGCAAACGCACAAATTAATGAAACATATATCAACGTATTAGGTTTATTTAAAAACTTATCTAAGTTTCCATTTCTATTACTTAGTTTATCACCAATAAAGTAAACTGCTTTAGATATTGGTGTTACAAGTAAAGCATCTATTACTTTATATAACATTTTAAATAATTTAGCGAAGAACTTACCTATTTTCTTAAGCATCTTTTTCATCTTCATCACCTTCGCTTTCTATAGTATCAGCTTCATAGAATGTTTCTTTCTTTGGTTGTAACTCTTCTAACAATAACATTCTAGCATCATCTAATGATAAATTATAATGTAAATCACTTTGAATAGCGATTGATATTCTACCAGTTTCTTCACTTACAATTACTGAAATACAATCTGAGATTTCACTTATTCCAAGAGCTGCTCTATGACGAGTACCTAATCTCTTAGAGATATTTGGATTTGAACTTGTTGGAAATACACTTCCAGCACAAGTAATCTTATCTCCTTGAATAATCACACCACCATCATGAAGTGGATTATTCTTCCAGAATATAGATATTAATAACTCACTTGTAATATCAGCATATAACTTAGTAGCTGGTTCTATATATTGAGCTAAACTATAATCTCTTTCAATAACTATTAATGCTCCAATTTTATTTTTCTTTAAATAATCTAAAGCATTAACTATTTCATAAACCATCTTTTCTCTTTCATCTACTGTTAATGTCTTATGTCTACCAAGCAATTGACTTCTACCAATACTTTCAAGAGCATTTCTAATTTCTGGTTGAAATATTATAATCAATGCTAAAGGTCCCCAAGAAATTACATATTCAAGAATAATACCAACAGTATTTAAATTTAAAAAATCACTCAAGAATTTTAATAATACTATTATTATTACTCCCTTAAATATTAATGTTAACTTAAAATTATTTCTAGAATACTTTAATAATTCATAAAACATGAACCACACAACAGCAATATCTAGTATCTTAGCTGCTATTTTCAATATAGTTGTATATATCATTATCGATACCTCCATCTATTAAAATATTATACACTATTTAATAATCTATTTCCATATTTTTAAAATATATTTACAAATAAAAATATGATAGAATGATATTATGAATAAAAATGAATTAAGAAAAATTTATAAAAATATTAGAAATAATATAAAAGATAGAAACATTCAAAATGAAATTATTTTTAATAAAGTAATTAGTTTAGAAGAAGTTAAAAAA
>CAVIUL010000163.1:0-2760 GCA_963645885.1 bacterium
GTTCCATAATATGCTGTTCTTGCACTTCCATAATATGTTCCTGCTCCACATGTTGCTGCTGTTCCTGTTGCTGTTTTGTATTGTCCTGCTGCTAAACTTATATAACAACTTGTATTAGCTTTGGCTCCTGCATCGCTAGTATATCCTGATCCTAATGTACTACATGCTGTTTTAGCATTTCCTCCAGTACAGAAGTATCCTGCTTCACATGATGAACATGAATCAGATGAATTATAATATGATCTATGTGATGTACTAAATGTTCCTGCTGCACATGCATTTAATGTTGTTCCTGTTGTACTTGTTTTATATTTACCATCTGCTACTGTTATAAAGCATGAATTAATATTAGTTGATCCTGTATCACTTGTATATCCACTTGGACACGAACTACATTTATCTTCTGATTTATAATATGATCTATGCTCTCCAACATATGTACCTGTTTCACAACTTGTTAAACTATCTGCTGTTGATGATGTTTTATGTTTTCCAGCATCTACATTTATATAGCATTGGGTATCATATTCTGCACCAAAATCAGTTGTATAACTTAAAGCACATTTATTACATGTATATGTTCCAGTAGGTCCATATGTTCCTACTTCACATTTTGTTGTATTTAGAGTATTAGAAATTGACTGTTTATTGCCAGCATTACTTGTTACTGTTAATTTATAATAATATTTAGTATTTATTAATAATCCTGTTAAATTACATATTCCATTACTACAATTTATACTACTACCATAATTAGCTGTTGTACCATATTCTAATACCACATTATTTGTACCAGACAAACTTGAAGTTGCATATTTATAAACTGCAGTTGTTGAAGTTGGCGAAGCACTTGTAATACTTAGTGCTGGTTTATCTTTATCAATTTTAACTGTCTTACTAGCTGTTACACCATTTCCTGCTAAATCTGTTAGTGTACTTGTTATTGTATCTTGTGTAGTATTTTTAGTTAATGTTGCTGTTAATATTCCTTTATCTTGTAATCTCTCATTTAATTTACTTATAGAAATTCCTAAATTTTTACTATTCTCACCTGTTACAGTCATACCAGTTTGAAACAAATCACTTACACTATCACTTATTATATTTTCTACTTTAACATCACTAATGTACCAATTATTTTCTCCCATTGTCCCTGTCAATCTTATTTCTAGACTTGGTCTTACTTTATCTATTCTTACTTCATATTCTGTTACTTCTGATACATTATTATTGTTATCTACCGCTCTTATATAATATTTATATACTCCATCTTGATTAGTTAAATATGTATTATCCTCTAATGGATTCCATGTCGTTCCATTTAAGCTTATATCAAATCTTTTAATTCCGCTACCTAATACACCTGATTTAGTATAATCTGTGGCTGTTACTATATGATATATATCTTTACTACTCCATCCACTTACATATATATCTCCTTGAATACTTCCTTTTCTTAATACTACTTCTGGCTTTTGAGGTGCTGTCTTATCTACCACACTTACTATTAATTTTGTTTCTACACCATGATAAATATATTTTACTATTGTATCGCCTAATATATTTGTATTTATTCTTGATGGAATTGGTGATACTACTACACTTAACTCTAAATCATTCTTTTTTACTGTAGCTGTTGGTAATTCAAAATTTGATCCCTGTGCCACTATTATTGTATATATTCCATCACTATCTCTTAAATATTCATAACCAGATAAAATATCAGCTATATCTATTTCGATAGTATAATCACTTGTATTTATATATTTATTTTCTTCTTGAGTATGTTCAGTATATTCACAGGCTTCAACATTAGATTCATACTCATATTCATCAGTTCCTTCTATATTTTTACACTTTAAACATGTATAATACTCAAACTCACTAGTTCCAATCTTTTTAGCTGCTACTTTAGCTTCACATGGATTACCATCTGTATCAACTATTTTATCTATATAATTATTAACTAATAATTCATCACCTAATACTACAGTTATATTACCTATTTCACCACGTGGTAATAATGCTCTATAATCCTCTAAGTAATCCCTAGCTGACGATTCTACTGTTTTTTCCAAACTATTATAATATTTTGTTTTACCTCTACTAATATAGTTAGAAATAATAGGTATAGCTATTCCTATTATTATTCCTAGTACTATTATTGATCCCAGTAATTCTATTAGTGTAAATCCCTTATTCTTTTTCATAACACACCACCATATCATAATTATTATTATAACATAGATTTCAAAAAAAAGGTTGTATTATAAATAATGTTGGTGAAAATTCACTAATACTATTTTTTATTTAATAAAAAAAGACATAAGTTTGATACAATGTAATTGCTAAAAACACATTGAAAGGAACAAACTTATGTCTACAAATAATTATATATTAAATTTATTAAGCAAGAAATTAAAGAAAAATTAATAAAAGGAAGAAATTATAAGATAATTGAAGGATTTTTAACATACAATCCTGAGTACTGCCATGCTGTGGTATTGTTAATCAATCTACTAATGACATTATTAAATGGGGTTATAGAAAAAATTGTATAGTTAAAATTCCAAAGCAAAATAATTGTTACACTAGATTAATTCTTCATAAACAAAGATTTTACTGCAAGAATTGCAATAATACATTTATTGCTACAACTTCCTTGGTAAAAAGAAATAAGAATATTTCTAATAACACAGATTTACAAAATCAGTTATTGATAGAATCTTAAATGATATTTCTACAAAATCCGTTTTAAGA
>CAVIUL010000164.1:0-2689 GCA_963645885.1 bacterium
CAAGGGCGAATAAAATGAGTTTATAAAACCCTTGATTTTTAAATTTCATTGATTATAATAAGTAATACAAATAAAGCTTGTCTTTGTTTGTTATCAATTAATTAAATATTCTTATTTTTTGTAATACTTTGTATTAAAAAAACGGAAATAAGTTTAAAGAACGGAAATAACCTCCGTATTTTTGTCATGCAATAGTTTATATATTTATTAACTGAAAATGGCTTTTTTATCAAGTTTATTTCCGTTTAACATTATAAAAACGGCAATAAATTTGAAAAAGAAAAAACTCCGTTAAAAAACGGAATTTAGTCTAAAAATTTACGATTTAGAATTCACAATTAAAAAAAATAAAACAGGGAACGTATTATTCTTACAATAAAGAAAATAATAATATTATGAATATAATAAGATATCTACAATCTAAAAAAGAATATATGCCAGATCTTCAAATAAAAGAAGTACCTTTTGGAATAAACAAAATTTATATAATAAATATACAAACTGTATCATCAAGTACATCAACTAATGAATTTATACTTGAATATATATCAAAACGTAGTTTACTTAAAAATGTAATAATCTCTTCACTTAAAAAAGATATTTTAAATTATATTCCATCTATTAGTTTTATTGATATTGATTCTAAAAATATAATGGAATATTTATTTAATGGTTTTAGTATCATCATTTATCATAATGAATGTATAGCTTTAGAAACTAAAGCCATTTTAGATAGAGGTATTAATGAACCAACAAGCGAACCAACCATCAAAGGACCAAAAGATGCTTTTAATGAAAACTATAATACTAATATTGGATTAATAAGAAAAAGAATAAAAGATGAAAATCTTTATATAAAAGAGTTAACTCTCGGAACAAGAACTAAGACAAAAGTAAGTATTATGTATATGAATGATATTGTTGATAAAGAATTGTTAAATGAAACAATTAAAAAAATAAGTAATATAAGTAGTGACAAAGTACTAGATACATACTATATAAAAAGCTTAATAAATAATGAAAATAAATCATCATTTCCATCTATTAAATCAACAGAAAAACCAGATAGTATTGCAAAAAGCCTCACCGAAGGAAAAATATGCATACTATCAGAAAACTCATGTAATGCTCTTATAATACCAACATTCTTTATAGATTATTTTCATAATGATGAAGATATTTATCAAAAAAGTTTATATGTAGAATTCGTAAAAATTATAAGAGTTCTTGCATTATTCATTACAATTTTTGCACCATCTATTTATCTTGCGATTATTACATATGATCAGCAAATATTGCCTACTAGTCTACTTATAAACTTCTCTCTTCAAAGAGCAAGTGTACCATTCCCAGCATTAATCGAAGCATTTGCCTTAATGTTTACGTTTGAATTACTTTATGAAGGAGATGCATTAACTCCTTCATCAAGAGGTACATCTCTTTCAATATTAGGAGCTCTTGTTTTAGGAGATGCTGCAGTAAGTGCTGGTATTGTCTCACCCATTATGGTTATCGTAGTAGCAGTAACAGCAATCTCATCAATATTCTTTGTTTACTATGACTTTCAATCATTCATAAGACTCTATAGATATAGTTTAATGATACTCTCTTCAATATTTGGAATAATTGGAGTACTATTTGGTTTCATATTCATAATAACTAACCTATGTAATATAAAATCATTCGGAAAACCATTTATGCATCCAATAAGTCCAAAATTAAATATTAAAAATAGAAAAACATTAATTAAAAAAGGACTACTACCACAAAATAGTAACAAAGGAGAATCATGAAAAAAATAATAATACTTTTTATATTAATATTATCACTCACCGGATGCAAAGATTATGTAGAGATAAATGATCTAGCTATACTAACAGGCATAGTAATAGATTACAAAGATAATATGTATGAAGTAATTGCTCAACTAATAGTTAATGATAAGGATAGTAATATTGAAGTATTTAAAACAAAATCTAATTCTATAAATGAAGCTATCGCAGAACTATCAAAACTAAGTAATAAAGAAGTATTTATATCACACCTAAAAGTACTAATCGTAACAGACACAGTAATAAAAGAAAATATAGACTTTAAAGACTATTTTCTAAGAAGTTCTAAATCAAAGATGAATTTTTATGTTTATGTAATAGATAATGAAATAAGTGATAAAGTATTAAATGTTTATAAAGAAAATGATGGTTCATCCATATATCTAGAAAAAATGATGAAGTTTAATCAAAATATATTTTCTTCATCTACTCCATTAAAATTTTCTGATTATGCATACTATACTTATGAAAAAGGTTATAACTTAATTTACCCTAAAATAAAAATAGTTAAGAATAATGATAAAGAAGTATTATATTTATCTAATCTAACAACATTTAAAAATGATAAAGAAATAGAATTATCAGAAAATGAATCTATATTTTATAATATAGTATCTAATAAAGCTATAAAAACAACAGTTACTATTAAGTGTGATGATAATAATTTTTCAGTAGAACTACAAGATATAAAAACTAAATATAAATGGAAAGATAATAAATTTATTTTATCTAACAAAACTAATTCTAAAGTTATAGATTATAAATGTAAATACGATTTAACTAAAAAAGAATCAATAGAAAAATTAAATGAATTAACCAGTAATTATATTAAAGAAAATATAAACAACTTATTAACG
>CAVIUL010000165.1:0-2667 GCA_963645885.1 bacterium
AGAAATTAATCTTGAGTTCTCTTTTTTTGTTGTGAACTATTTGGGGTTCACTTCATAATTTCTCTTTTACATTTCAATTTTAGCTAACATATATTTATTAATTTCTTTTAATAAATATGAAGCATATAAATTACCACTAAAGTCATAAACAAGTACTACATCATTATAAGAATCTCTTATTTTATACTTAGTATTATCATATTCATTCATAATTTTAATTGAAGAATCAATAGCTTCTTTTATCTTAGTATCAGATAATTCAATTTTCTTTTTAAATTCTTCTTGTGTTAACATCTTACCTTCTTTAATATCATAAATGTATGATGTTGTAGCAATAGGATCATTTTTATCATCACAAATGTAATAACCATTTCTAACTACACCTAGTGTAACAAAATCATCATTTGTATATTGATAAAAAGTAGAATTTACAACATAAGTATAATTAATATTTTCCTTACATGCAGTTCCATCAACTTTAGAATTTAAGGTTTTTTCACGATACTTTTTAGTATCACTATTTATAGTACTTAAAGCATCATTTAATTCTTTTACATCAGTTGAATAATTCATATCTCCAAAATATGTAGTAGCTGTAACTGGACATTTAGATTCATCATCACATATTTTTACATATTCTAAATCTTTTAAATCATAATCAACTTTTTTAAAATCTTCACTTGTTTTTTTATTATTATTACATCCAGTAAAAGAAAGAATAATTAATATTGAAACAAGTAACATAGATATCTTTTTCATTTATTACCTCCCTATTATCCTGGACATTGAGTAACAGTACAATCACTTGCACCGGCTGCTTTAAGACAATTAGTATGAATCCAAACATAATTGCTTACATAATTCCATAAATTATATGTAGAAGATGAACTTGGGTCTATATAAACATATGAATAACCGTTTACCTGAACACCTAAATCATATAATACTGTATTATAATTAACAGTTCCTGCTCCATTTTTACCACTAGAATCATTATAAACATAAACATTTCCAGATCTACAGAATGAAGACTTTTTACATGCTTTAGGATTTTGTGCACTACAACTAGAATTCCATACAGCATAGATTGTTGTATTAGATGTAAATGCAGTACTTGTACCAACATTAACACTACCACCATCAGTCTTAGACCAACCAGCAAATGTATAACCGCTTCTTGTAGGCTTACACAAATTGCCAACAGGAACATTATATTCTATTGATTGAGATGAACAACCACTTCAACCTTTATTATTATATGTCAATGTAAGACCTTTAGGTTTCCAACAAGCATAATATGTTGTATCTTTAGACACCACAGTAGTTTCTGAAATTATATTACCTTTGCAACCAGTTTGGTCATACCAACCATTAAACTCATAACCACTCTTTGATGGTGTACATAACTTACCTACTTCAGAACCAGGTGATACACTCTTATTATCACAGTTTGAACCACCAAGCGAATCGAATTTAACTATTTTATTTTTACAAGAAGGTTTAGCAACCATTAATTCCATTCTCTTTACATAGATTGTACTTCCTTGATATTGTACTTTACAATATTGTTCACCGCTAATAGTTTTATTACATTGTGAATTTATACCATCAGCTTCATTTTTATATTTTTCAGCATCATATTTAATCAATACAGTAGAACCACGAACTAAATCATAATTATAAGTAGTTCCATCAGTATTATAACCATCAGCAGTAGCATTACAAGTTATATATCTAGTTATTGTCTTAGTATTAACTTTTTGCTCAGAAGATGTACTATAAATAGTTTCTAAAATTCCAGTTACTAATGTATCTAAATTAATATCGAATGATTCATCATCTAAGTTAGTTGTACCAGCCCTAGTTCTAATTTTAATAGTAGCCTTAGGTGGTTCTTCATATATATCATAAAAACTAACCTGATATGTCTTATTATTTGTTACAGTCTCTGAAAATCTTCTTAAGAATACTTCAACAAATTTTTGTTCAGACATTACTAATTTACCGGTAGTACGGTAAGTGCCATAATCGACAGCGTCGATCATAGCAGCTTCCATTACCTCTCTAGCTAAGTAAAAGTCTTCTTCTGTTGTTGTAGTCATTCTTTGTATTAATAACATTATTACTATAATAGCTATACCCATAACTATTACGAAATAACCCCAAAATGAATGTTTCATATTCTAGTACCTCCTAACTCTTACTTCCACTAACTTTAATGTCACCGAATCTACCAGCTTTAATTTCACTTAAGAATGTACTCTTACATTCAGTAAATGATTTTAATCCACCATCATCATCTACCATTGTACAATTCTCTAAAGTTTCATTTAAGTATCCACCATTAGCATTTTGAGAACTATTATATTCTCTTATTTGTCTAATATTACTTGGAGTTAAAACATATCTATATTCTAAATAATCATCAGTTGTATAAATTGTATCAGCTGTTTTTTCAATAGCATCAATAACGTCAGTCTTACTACTCCAGTTAATACCAGTATCTCTAATATCTTTACCTGGGAATAAGTTACCAACATCAACGTTTCTATATATAAATCCATACGATTTAGAATTATTATCTTTAGGTGTCCATATATCACATGAATCACTTATTACAGGAACACCATCTTTTAATTCATAACATGGGTTTTTACATTTTGTTAA
>CAVIUL010000166.1:0-2636 GCA_963645885.1 bacterium
TAAGTTTTAATAATGATTATTTAAATGAAAATATTACTTTACAAGAATTAGAACAAGAACTTATTAAAAATGTTTTACCTAGATTCTTTAAAAAGATGGGATTTGAAGATAAAAAGAATATGGCTTATAATTTATCATTTCATACCGATACTGATAATTTACATGCTCATGTTAGTTTTATAGAGAAGAAACCCAATTATATATTATCAAATAATAAAATAGGATATCGAAGAAAAGGAAAATTAACTCAGGAAGAAATAGATTTTATGAAAAATGAAGTAGTATTTGCAGTAGAAAGAAATAATTATTTAAAACCAATGATAACTATAACTAATGAAGAAATAGATAAGTTAAAAAAACATTTTAATCCTAAGGAAAAGAATTTTATTCTTTATGATAAAAAAGACCTTTTACTTGAAGATGATATATTAACTTTAGGTAAGTTACTTTATGATGAAAGAAAGAATAATCCTAAGAGAATAAAGTTTAATTCTATAAAAAATGATGAGATAAAAGATTTAACTAAAAAAATAAAGAAATATCTATTTTGTTCTAAGTCTGAATTTTATGATGATTATAGTAATTTTTTAGAGTCTATTAATAATTTAAATGATTATTTATATAGAGTTAATGTTGATAATAATGTATCTAAAATTAATATTGATAAGAAACTTACTAATAATAAAGAAGAATATATTGATAATTATATTTATAATTCTATAGTTAATCATGCAGATTATTTATTTAAAATTAATTCAAAGAAATATAAAACATTAAATCCAGATGATATATTGAGAGAACTTATTTTGAAAGAATATAAAAAGAATATGAATCAAAATAAATATACAATTCTTAATAATTATTTATCTAATACAATTCCTAGAATGAAATATCAAAATAAATATAAAATAATAAATGCTGTAAAAAGTATTAATGCAGAAATGGAAGAAGCACAAAAAGAATTTAGTAAATTATTTCAGACTGATATGTCATATTCTAAAAATTAAATAATTTTTCATGATATAATAGTATATATGATAACTTAAAAAGATTGGTGGTGATACAGTGGATAAAATTTATATGTGTATTGATTTAAAAAGCTTTTATGCATCAGTAGAATGCAAAGAAAGAGGACTAGATCCATTAGATACTAACCTTGTAGTAGCAGACTCATCGAGAACAGATAAAACTATATGTCTTGCTGTAACACCATCACTTAAAGCTTATGGACTAGGAGGAAGATGTAGATTATTTGAAGCTAAACAAAAAGTTAGAGAAATTAATTATCAAAGAAGAAAAGATAATAATTATAAATCTTTTACTGGTAAATCTTATATTGCTAAAGAATTAAATAAAAATAAAAATTTAGAATTAGATTTTATAATAGCAACCCCTAGAATGAAACTATATATGAAATATAGTACTGATATCTATAATATATATCTTAAATATATCGCACCAGAAGATATATTAGTTTATTCAATAGATGAAGTATTTTGTGATATTACAGGTTACTTAAATACTTATAATATTAAACCAGAAGAACTAGTAATTAAAATGATAAAAGATGTCTATGATACTACTGGTATTACTGCTACTGCTGGAATAGGTACTAATATGTATCTAGCTAAAGTTGCAATGGATATAACTGCTAAAAAAATGCAACCAAATGAATTTGGGGTTAGAATGGCAAGATTAGATGAATATTCTTATAAGAAACTATTATGGGATCATAAACCACTTACTGACTTTTGGAGAGTAGGTAAAGGATACCAAAAGAAGTTAGAAGCAAATAATATGTATACTATGGGCGATGTTGCTAGAATGAGTATTAATAACGAAGATTTACTCTTTAAATTATTCGGAGTAAATGCTGAATTTCTAATAGACCATGCTTGGGGATATGAACCATGTACTATAAAAGATGCTAAGAGTTATAAACCAGCATCTAATAGTATAAGTGAAGGACAAGTATTACACTGCCCATATAATTATGAAAAGACAAGTTTAATAGTAAGAGAAATGGTAGATAATTTATCATTGCAACTAGTAGAAAAACATTTAGTTACTAATCAAATAGTTTTAACAATAGGTTATGATATAGATAACTTAACAAACCCTAAAATATCACGCTTTTATGATGGTGAAATAACAACAGATTATTATGGTAGACAAGTACCAAAACATGCTCATGGTACAGCTAATATAGACCATAGAACATCTTCTTCTAAAGTAATGACGGAAGAAGTTATGAAACTATTTAAAAGAATAGTAAATCCAATTTTACTTACTAGAAGAATTAATGTTTCTGCTTGCAATTTAGTTAGTGAAGAATATAAAGAAAATAAACCATCATTTAGTCAACTTGATTTATTTACTAATTATGAAGAAGCCTCTAAAAAGAAAGAGCAAGATAAATTAGATGAGATAAATGAAAGAAAAATACAAAAGACTTTACTAAATATAAAAAAGAAGTATGGAAAGAATGCAATTTTAAAAGGTATGAATTATATAGAAGGAGCAACTGCTAAAGACAGAAATGAAGAAGTAGGAGGACATAAAGGATGAGTAACTATGATGATATTATTAATTTAAATAGACCTATTTCTAAACATCCCAATCAATCTATAGAATCT
>CAVIUL010000167.1:0-2589 GCA_963645885.1 bacterium
AAAAGACTGCATAAGCAGTCAATATTATATTAAATCAATTCTTCTTAAGATTTCTTCTTTTCCTAAAAGCTTTAATATTTCATATAAATCCGGTGTATTAGACTTAGTAGTAACAGCTACTCTAATAACTGTACTTACGTCAGCTACATTACCCTTATAGTTTTCAGGATTCTTTTTGTAATCTTTAATATTTGATGCATAACCTAACTCATCACACATAGCTTTAACTTTATTAAACCATATATCCTTGTCATCATTAACATCATAATATTTATCCATATAAGTATTTAATATTTCTTTAATAGTTTCTTTATCTGTTATATTTTTCCATTCATATTCTTTATCTCTAGAATCAAATAAATCATTATACATATACCAAATTAAACTTTCAATCATACTATAATATACTATATCTTTACGAGGCTTTTCTTGTTCTCTTTCAATATTTAAAATACTTTCATAGTATTCAGGATTCTTTTCAATTAATGTTTTTAATGATTCACTATGTTCTTTAGACCATTCATAACTATCAACATATAAATCATGAGCACTCATTTTAGATATTATATCTTTAGAAATATTATTAAGTTTTTCTAAATCATATAAAGCTCCACTTGAAGACATCTTTTCAGGATTATATTGAAAATCAGTCCAAGCAAGATTTGGATTTTCTCTATGCCATTCTTCATAATTAGAATTTATTATAGTCATTAATGATTCTATAACAGCAAGTCTAGGATATCCAAGATCAGTATAATAACTCATAGAAGCTTCAGGATCTTTACGCTTACTAATCTTTCTAATACTATTTCCTTCTTTTTTAATAATTAATGGTGTATGAATATAATCATATCTTGGTCTTTCAAATCCAAAAGCATCAAATAATTCTACATGTTTAGGAGCACTACTTAACCATTCTTCACCACGAATAATATGACTAGTTCCCATTAAATAATCATCAACTACATGAGCAAAATGATATGTAGGAAGTAAATTGTCACTCTTCATAATAACTAAATCTTCATCATTTTCAGATAGTTCTAAGTCACCTTTAACTAAATCTTTAAATTTAAATTTACGTTCAAAGTCACCATTAGATCTAAATCTAATTACATAGTCTTTACCATCTTTAATATTTTGAATCATTTCATCTACTGATAGATTTCTACATTTAGCATACTTTCCATAATATCCAGTTCTTTGTTTCTTATGTTCTTGCATTACTCTTAATTCATCTAATGTTTCTTTAGTACAAAAACATGGATAAGCACGACCTATTTCAATTAAATATTTAATAAATGCATGATATATTTCTTTTCTTTCGCTTTGTACATAAGGTCCATATTCACCAACAGTCTTACCATCAAGTTCATATTCATCTGGAAGAAGTCCATAATAATTAAGAGCTTTTTTGATTAGTTCAACTGCTTCTTTAACTTCTCTTTTTTGATCAGTATCTTCTATTCTAAGAACGAATACTCCATTATTATTTTTAGCAATTAAATAGTCAATTATAGCTTGATATATTCCACCAATATGAACATATCCAGTAGGACTAGGAGCAAATCTAGTAACTACTTTATCTCTTCTATTAGGATACATATTTTCATAATCCTTAATAGTTTTAGTTATATTTGGAAATATCAAATCAGCTAAATCTTTATTTGTCATAATTCCACCTCTTTAATAAATTAAATTATATACTATTTTACTGTTTAAGACAATAACTTCTATTCAAAATAACATTAATAGCAATAAAAAACCAGTTATATTTCAAACTAGTATTAATTTATCCTATTCTAAATGCTGGTGAAATTCCATACTCATAGTTGGCATCTTCCCAGTTTAAAGAACCAGACCCACTGACATAAAAGAAATGAGAACCATGTCGATTAACATTTCTAAGCCAATACTTTGAATAAGATGTACCATACTTTTTCGCATAATTTGAAGATTTATTATTTAAAGAATAATAGTCTAATTGTCTAGAACTTTTTGCTGAATAATCATAACTTCCAGTAGTTGATGAAGCCCAATCAGTATACACCTCACTAGCTGAAAGTAAATACAATTTATCAGTTGATGATACAATCCTAGTAGTATTAGAAGAAACAACGTATGTATCAAGAACATTTTCAATCAAATCACTTGGAAAAGAATAATAAACCTGTTCATTTAAGTTTTGATGAACAAGAGTATCAGGCCATCCACCAGATATAGAACTATATTGGCTCAATTTTCCTAAATCTATTATATTATTAAATTCAAGTACAAAACCACAAGCAGTTTGTGAAAATCCTTCAGTTGAACATTCTTCAGGCGTAGATTTATTTGCAACTCTAACAGTATGTATACCATACTTTCCAAGATCAATTTCACGAATATCACCAATATTATACTTATCAGTATTACCTGTTTTTACATTCGCAACTATAGTGCTCCAATCGTCTTCTCTAAAAGCCGTTACTTGATATTCTTCTATTCCTATCTTACCGTTAAATGATTTTTTCTTGTTATAGTTCTGTTCTGTTCCTGTATCTAAAAAAGTAACTTTTAAAGAGTATTCATGAGTATACCCTGGCTCTATTA
>CAVIUL010000168.1:0-2554 GCA_963645885.1 bacterium
CTTCTGGAGCAGGAGGTCAGAATGTTAATAAAGTAGAATCAGGAGTTCGTGCTAGGTATTGGTGGACTAATCCAGAAACTGGAGAAAAAGAAGAAATTTTAGTAGAAAATACAGAAACACGTGACCAGCCCAAAAACAAAGAAAATGCTGTTAGAATTCTTAAATCTCGAGTCTATCAAAAAGAATTAGAGATTAAAAAGAAAAGAGAAAAGGAAATAGAAGATTCTAAAGCAGATAATGGTTGGGGAAATCAAAAAAGATCTTATGTACTTGACGATAATCGAGTAAAAGATCATGAAACCAACTATCAAGAGCATAATCCAGAACATGTACTGGATGGATATATAGATGGATTTTTAAAAGCTAATTTAATTAATTGAAATTATGGTAGTTAGAAAGTGTACTTGTCAGTCTGAGTATCAGGACCGTGTTTATGGTAAGGGTAATAGAATTTGCAATGAGACAGAAAAGTCTAGCAAGGTTCGTTGCACTGTTTGCGGAAAGGAACTCTAAAAATGATTAAGAAAATTGAAAAGTTTGGAGCAATCTGGTGCCAACACTGCAAAATACTTGAAAAAACTCTGGATAAAATAATTAAAAAATACCCAGATATTGAGTATGTAATAAGGGATGCAGATAGTGAAGAAGATGCAGGTCGTTTCGAAGAAATGCATATTAAAAATATTCCACATACATTCTTTTTTGATGAACACGGATATCAAGTAATTGATACTATAGGAGCTATTCCATTCTCTCAGATTGATGGTATTATAAAAGATAATCTAAATAAAATAGCTAATACTAATGATTGTGAAAATGGAGCAGAATAATAAGGTGAACCATCCTTCTCACTATACTTGGCTTAAAGACAAGTGTGGTATAGAAGTAATTGATATAACACGGCATATGAATTTTAATCTTGGTAATTCTATTAAATACATATTGCGTAGTGGTCATAAAGCTGAAAATGGGTACACAGCTGTTGAAAAGCAGATTGAAGACCTTAAAAAAGCAATATGGTATTTGAATGACGAAATTAAAATGCTTAAAAAGAATATTCCAGAAGTAACTTGTGAACAAGTTTATTTGCCCGAAGTTTCTTCTAAGATAGAAGAAAAAACTCCTCAAATAGAAGATAAAAAAAGACCTAATAAAGGTCTGGAATATGTTACTAAATTTTTTAAGTGATGACAATAGCAATTGATTTTGATGGTACTTGTGTAACTCATGAATATCCTGAAATAGGTAAGGATATTGGAGCTGCCCCAGTATTGCAAGCCCTAGTAAGAAATGGTCATAAATTAGTATTACATACTATGAGAAGTGGAAAAACTCTTACTGAAGCACAAGGTTGGTTTGCCAGAAACAATATAGAACTTTATGGAGTAAATAGAAATCCAACTCAAGAGAATTGGACGCATTCTCCTAAAGCATTTGCTCATTTATATATAGATGATGCAGGATTAGGAATTCCGCTTGTAAAAACAATGGATAGACCTTACGTAGACTGGAAATATGTTACTATAGCTCTAGCTGAAAAAGGATGTCTAATGTCTGAAGAAGTGGGGTCTCTAATTACTAATATTATAGATGCTCAAAATAATTTAAATATCTTCCAATAATATGAGCACACGTGGTAATATTTGTGTAAAAGTTAAATCACAGGATTTTGAAAGAGTGAATAAACTTGTAGGAGGAATTTCAGAAGAAACTCCTTATATGTATATTTACAACCATTTTGATTCTTATCCAGATGGACTGGGAAAGCAATTGGTTGAAAATTATAATGATTATGATAAAGCTTTGGATTTAGTTTTAGAAGGGGATTGTTCTGCACCAGAACAACCTTATAGTAAACGAGAGGGTTATGAAAATACAAAACCTCGTACAGCTCATGTAATAACAGAAGCTAATCAGCAAGAATATCTTTATGTATATGAAAATGATGGTTGGAATTGTTATGATGAGAAGATGACTAAACTTCCAATAAATTAATGTTTTACTTTATAATAGGAATAGTTGTAGGCTATTTAATAGGCAGAGGTTCTGAATAGTAATTATGGTATATTTTATAGAAGAGCTGATAGATGAAGTAGGTGTTCAAGAATTGGAACAATTAGTATATAAATTAATGGGATTATCTAAAGAAGATCTTATAAAAGAAATTGCTAATATTAGTAATATATCAGCTATAGATCTTAAATTTAAGTTAGGAACTGAAGATCATTTTAGTCTTTGTACTAAATTTTTAGAATATAAATACCATTTATTTGATGATCCAGAAAATCATGCTTGGAATAAAAAAGTTGTAATTAATCTTATAGCTAAGAAGCCAATAACACATTGGTATGATAATGAAAAATATTAAATTAAATGAATATGATTGGCAAGGGCATTCCCAAAAACAAATAGAAGATTCTATGAAGGGATGTGTTTGGATAACAATAGCTTTTGGATTAATCTTAGCAATAGGATTAATTTGCAGTGTAATAATATAATAATTAAGGGGAAGTGGAGTATAAAACTCTGCTTCCCCTTATTTTTTTTTGAGCCC
>CAVIUL010000169.1:0-2535 GCA_963645885.1 bacterium
TTTTTTCTTTTACATATTCTGTAACTCTTACACCACTTTTTTCTGTTTTTGGTTTAAGAGTATAGTTAGTGTTTGCTCCTTTTTCAATTACATAAACACTATCACTTCCAGATTCAGTCATAGTAAAATAATCTCTTCCTGAGAATAAATAAGAACTATTACTTTCACCTTTTGATATATCAAATTCTTGTATATTTAAAAGGCCTCCTGTTTTAAATGAACTATTTACTGTTAGTGCATTATTTTTGTACTCGAATGGTACTGAAAAATCCGTTGTTCCACTTACAATATATAGCCTATTATATTGGAAATCTTTAATATAGTTGTTTGCATGTTTTATAGTTTTACTATAATCTACAGACATTTCTGCATTTAGTATTAATGGGAATATTAAAATTAATACTAAAAATAATAATTGTTTTTTTATTTTCATTTCACTTCACCTATTCTTTAATTAATAGTAACATTTTAATTACTTTTTTTCAATAATAATAGATAATAAAAAAAGAAAAAGCATTTAGTTTTACTCTTTTCTTTTTTTATTAATTGTATGGGTTTTTACTTTTTGAATTTATGGTATCTAATATAGTTTTTATAATTACATCTCTATCTATGTCATGGCTTTGTTCTTCATCTCTTAATTTGAATTCTACCATTCCTTCTTCTAGTTTTCTTCCTATTGTTATTCTAATAGGTATACCCATTAAATCCATATCATTAAATTTAATACCTACTGTTTCTTTTCTATCATCTAGAATTGTATCTATACCAATTTGTTCTAGTTTTTTGTAAAGATTACTTGCGTATTTATAAGTTTCTTTGTCATTAACATTTATTATGACAATACCTACTTTATATGGAGCTACTTCCATAGGCCAGATTATTCCTTTTTCATCATTATGTTTTTCTACTATTGCTGAGATACATCTATCAAGACCAATTCCATATGAACCCATGTGTACATAATTTAATTCATTTACTTCATCTAAATATCTTAAATTATATATTTCACTATAATTTGTTTCAAGTTTAAATATATGTCCAACTTCAATTCCTCTTATTATTTCACATTCGCTTTTACATCTTGGACACTTAGAATTTTCGTTAAATAGTTTAATGTCAGCATATTTATTCACTTTAAAGTCTATACCTGGTGTCACATTTTTATAATGATAATTTTCTTTATTACTTCCGCAAATTGCATTATACATGCTTTTAACTTCATTGTCTGCGATTACTGTCATTGTAGTTTTAACAGGACCAATATATCCTACTTTTGTACCCATTCTATCAAGTTCATACTCGCTTGGTATTTCTATATTGTCACACTTTAATACTTTTTTTAATTTATTAACATTTAATTCAGCATCAGCTCTTAATAATATCATTTTATATGTTTCATCTACTCTTATTATAAGAGATTTTATAATATTTTTTGCTGGAACTTGTAAGAATTCAGTTAAACTTTTTATAGATTTTTTATTTGGAGTATATATTAATTGTCTACTTTTTAATTGATGTTCTTCTTTTATATATGAATCATATGATGAAGCATCTTCAATATTTGTACTATAACTGCACTTTTTACATTTTACTACTTCATTATCACCATAATCACAAATTACTTGAAATTCTTCACTAGAAGTTCCTTTCATTGAATCTGGATCTGCCCTTACAACCATTGTATCTATATTTAATCTTCTAAATACATTATTAAATGTTTGATACATTTTATCATAGCTTATATCAAGACCACTTTCATCAGCATCAAAGCTATATGCATCAGCCATATAAAATTCTTTTTTTCTTATAAGTCCATACTCTGGATGAACTTCATCTCTAAATTTATTACTTAGTTGAAATAATGTAAAATGTAGATCTTTATAACTTCTAATCTTATTTCTTACAAGTAAAGCAAATAATTCTTCATGAGTTGGACAAAGAGAATATTCTTTATTATTTCTACCTGATATATTGAATATTTCTTTTCCAAATACTTTTTCTCTATTTGTTAATTCAAAAACACTTCTATCAACTAAAGATGGCATTAATACTTCATCAGCATTATTTTTTTTCATTTCTTCTCTAATGATATTTTTAACATTTTCTAGTACTTTTAATCCTATTGGTAAGTATGAGTAAATTCCATTATCATTTTTATAAATCATTCCACTTTTAATTAATAATTTAGCTGAAATACAATCTTCGTCATTTGGAAATTCTTTACGAGTTATAAAAAAATTATTAGACATTCTCATGTTACTCACCTACAATGTATGAAACTAACTCTCTTGTTTCTATATTATTTGTATCATATCTTACACATACCAATAATTTATTCATTTCTTTGTTTGTTATTGGATTTGTTAAAGTCTTTTTTTCGTTTTTATCTCCAGTTAGATATCCTTCTGTTATTAGTTCTTGTATTGTTACACAAACACAATCACTATCACATGTACTTTGATCCGTGTATACTTTTGAAACTGAAGATGGAACACTAATTAGATTGTCACTTCCCCATTCTTTTGCAGCAAT
>CAVIUL010000170.1:0-2503 GCA_963645885.1 bacterium
CTAATATTTCTATTTGTAGGTCTTTTATATTCCTGTGGGAATGACAGTGAACAATCCTATAAAGACACTTATGAACCATCCTATAAAGATATTAATATTTCTGGGTATTATTCAACTCGATTTTTGGACACAATACAAATAAATGATAGTACCTATGCGGTTAATGCAGTATATGTGTGTCATCATGGTATTGCTACTACCAAAATTGCTGAATTTATAAAATAATTAAATAACACTATAAAAGAATGAAATTAGCTATAGCAATATTGGGAGTAATATTAATAATAGGGTTTGTTTACTTTTGGATTCAAATAAGTATTCTAAAAACAGCAATAAAAGAATCCGATGATAGGAATGATCGTCTTAATCAAACCTTGACAGGAATGTGTGATATGATGTCGGATTTTTCTAGTAGACTGAATAAACATATTAATCCTTCTATAAATGTTGAATTAGCATCAAGAATTAAATATATAAATGATCCTACAGCTAAAAAGTTATGGGATTTCCTTGGACAATACACATATTCTTATGAAGATAAATATGAAAATAGTCATGAGGTAATTCCTACGTTTAGAGTACTAGATGCTTTATCAATGATTAATCAAGATAAAATAGAATATTCTAAAGAATGAAAGATATTATCTTTTATACATTGTTTTTAATTCTAGTAGGAATATTATTAAATACTTGGGTAATTACTTGTGGTTATCCTAGAGAAATTCCTATCTATAAACTAGATAATAAATTATGAAGTATAAAACCATTTGTAAGTTATGTCGAATGTGTAATACTTGGTATAGAAGGTCAATAGAAGATCTTCTCACAGAAGATAAAACTATGCTAACAGATTATTTGAAAAAGTATTCTAAAGCTTCTAAATCAGATCTTAAAAAGTTTAGTAAGTTATATCTTAATTGGGTAGAATATGTTTGGGAGACTGATGATTTTAGCATAAGCGGACAGGGTTATATATTTAAGCATTGGAATAAATGTCTATAAACTTAACGATATCAATAATAGGAATATTCCTAATTATGCTTGGCATATATGTATGGTTAAGATTTTTTGATATTCAAGAACAACTTGAAAGTATTAAAGAATCTCAATGGGGAAAATATAATTTAATTCAGAATAAAACTAATAAAATAACATTTCCAGATAAGGTAATTCCTCATAAAATATCTGAAGAGTCTTGTAAAATATATAATCCAGAAGGAAATCCTATTTGCTATTGCGATAACGAATTAACCTTCTTAGATATTCTTTGCCAAATTGCTCGAAATAAATATGAAGGTTATTTTGCCATTAAAAAGGACTTAGTATATAAAATCAATACAGATGGTAGAATAGATACTAAAGATAAACCACCTCTATTTACTAAGTATGATGAGTATATGAAAGAATTAATGGGATTTTAACTATGTGGACTAAAGAAACATTAGAGAAAGCTGCTGCAGATTATGCTACAATGACTTGCACATTTAGTGAAGATTCTGGAGAAATAGCTTTATATAAAGCATTTTTAGAAGGAGCTAACTTTATCTTAAATAAGCAACAAAAAGATTAGTATAGATTTTATGAAATGAGGACTTTTATATATATTAATGATATTTTTAAATATACTTATACAGAGCATCCAATGATGAAATTTCCAGATACATCACATACATACGTATCTTTAGAAGCTATTAAGAAATGTATGAATGAGGAGAATTTCAAAAATTTACAAATAAAACTTAGAACAATATGATAGATGTATTTTTAGTAATTTTTGGAGGATTTGTACTTATTGCAGGAGTTTGCTTAATAATAGCATCACTAGGGGAAATTTATCGAGAATATAAATTTAATCATAAAGAACAATAATGGAAATTATTTATCTAGTAATACTATTTTGTTTAGGTATATTTCTTATATTAGAGGATCATACCATCACGGATAATAAAATCAGACTAAATACTCTAAAACACGATTATGATATATTAAAGGCACAACTATATAAACTTTCAAAAGATTTTGAAGAAATAACTTCTAAAAAAGAAATTTAACTATAGTTTATTTGCTAGTTTAAACTTTAATAAATATAATATGTTTGAAATTAAAAATAAGATTAAAACTGCAATCAAAGAGCAGTCAACCCCGTTAACTGCAGAGAAAGCTAGAATGATAGCAATTACTGGTAGCAACTGCACTCCCGAACAAAGAATGCAGCAATTTATTAAAGGACTTAATAATATAATAAGGGATAAAGTAAGATATGAGGAATTCTATTTATTGGTAGTAGTTCCAGAAGATCTTTATCCTACAAGAGATATTGTTATTAAAGACTTTAAGGATAGAGGGTTTATTATCCATGAAGTAACTCCTGAAAATAAAGAAATTTTTGTAATAAGTTGGAAATATAATGAATAAATATCATATTACATTTAGAACTCCAGGAATTTTTACAATTCTTGGAATAGTTTTTATAGTTCTTAAATTAGTAGGTACTATTAATTGG
>CAVIUL010000171.1:0-2466 GCA_963645885.1 bacterium
TTTTAATGTGTGCTTGGCATGGTATAAATCTAGGTGGTGAAAGTCCACTATACGCGTACATATCGACGAAGTATTAGGGAAGCACAAGGTTTCCACCGTGAGGTGTGAGCTAGAGGAAGTGTGAAACAAAATCGTGGTCTGATGAACAAAAACTTAATATAAGGCTACATATACGGATGAGAGTGCATTACAACTTAAAGTCCAAAAGATATGCGTAAATATATGTGGTAAATTAAGCAGATAAACGAGGAAAGAGTTATGCCTTACCCAAGGAGGTCTCATAAACACATAAGCACGAGCGTTTTAATATCAACAATCGTTAATGGTGCTCGAAAATGGTTTATTATGAGAAGTCAGCTGAGGTCATAGTACTTATAGAAATATAAGGAAGGACTGAACAATTTATAGTGTTTCAGACGCTAGGATTAACTAAATATAAAGTCAGAATGTATATAAAGAAAAGAATATGAGCGTATCTCAAAAGGTATTCTAAAAGGCGTGTATTTAGTTATAAAATTAGAAAGGAAGAAACGAGTATGGAATTACTAGAAAAAATACTAGATGATAAAAACTTATTTAATGCTTATAAGCAAGTTTATAAAAACAAAGGTGCAAGTGGGATAGATAATGTAACGGTAGATGAACTGGGATATTATATGTATCAACACAAAGAAGAAATAAAGGAACAAATAAGGAACTTAAAATATAAACCTAGTCCTGTTAGAAGAGTTGAAATACCAAAAGACAACGGGAAAAAGAGAAAATTAGGAATACCAACAGTAGTAGATAGATTAATTCAACAAGCAATGGTACAAGTATTAAGTCCTATATTTGAACAACAATTCTCAGACAGTTCCTACGGTTTTAGACCAGGACGTTCTTGTGAACAAGCAGTTATTAAAGCACTAGAGTTCTTTAATGATGGTTATGACTGGATAGTAGATATAGACTTGCAAACATTCTTTGATAATGTTAATCAAGATAAACTAATAGGAATTATCAGAAGAACTATTAAAGACGGAAGAGTTGTGTCATTAATAAGAAAATATCTAATAAGTGGTGTAATGATAAACGGTGTTTGTCTGCCAACAAAAGTTGGCACGCCACAAGGAGGTAACCTAAGTCCTCTACTATCTAACATTATGCTAAATGAATTAGATAAAGAGTTAGAAAAGAGAGGATTAAGATTTGTTAGGTATGCTGATGACTGTTTAATCATGGTCAAAAGTGAAAAAGCAGCCAATAGAGTAATGAAAACTATAACTAGTTATATTGAAAATAAGTTAGGATTGATAGTAAATGTTGAAAAGAGCAAAATTGCAAGACCAAATCAAATAAAATACTTAGGTTTTGGATTTTACAATAAGAAAGGTACTTGGAGACCAAAACCACATTTAAAATCAGTTCAAAAGTTTGAAAATAAGTTAAAAGAGATAACTAGTAGAAGCAATGCTATGTCTATTGATGAGAAAATTATTAAACTTAACCAAGTTATAAGAGGTTGGATAAACTACTTTAAAATAGCAGACATGAAAAAGTTGATGATAAAAATAAGTAAACATTTAAGACATAGATTAAGAATGTGTATATGGAAATATTGGAAGAAACCAATGACTAAATATAAGGCATTAAAGAAGCTTGGAATAACTGAATATAATGCCCAGATGGTGGCAAACACCAGAAGAGGATATTATTGGGTAGCAAGTACTGTAATATTACATATGGCAATATCTAATAAAAGACTAAAACAAAAAGGACTAGTGTTTCCACTAGAACATTACCTTAAAGTACATACTGAAATATAAATTGAACCGCTGTATACGCGAACCGTACGTACAGTGGTGTGAGAGGGATTAAATAAATTAATTATTTAATCTCTACTCGATTTATTTCGTTATCTTCAAATTTAATATTTAAGAATTTTCTACTTGCTAGATAATCACACATATGTACAAATCTTTGATATTTGTCTTTTGGGGATTCTAATATTTCATTACCATTAAAATCTGTTGTCCATGGGCCCATATGTGTAGCTATACATCTACAAACTAAATCAATTTGATTATCATTTAATTCAAGCTTATCTTTATTTTCTTTAATATAATTACTCATTTGGATAGGGTGATCAAATGCTGTATATCTTCCTTTTACTTTACCATTTTTAAGACCATCATGAACAGTTAAAGCAAATAATATTAAATCTTTTTCTTCATCAGTAAAATTATTAACAGCAGGATTTTGTAAAAGTTCATATGCTATTCTTACAGCAGCTTTTGTATGTCTTACAAGACCACCATCACCTAAAGTAAATTCTGGATGATATTTACCAGTAGAACTTGCTGGTATTTGATAAAAATATTCTGGTAATAAATTTAACATTGTTTTTAAACTATTTTTAATTTTTTCATCTTTTATATAACTTAATTCTTTATTGAAAACTTCATACATAATAAAATACCTCTAGAA
>CAVIUL010000172.1:0-2452 GCA_963645885.1 bacterium
GTGTTGCAAAGATATAATGAATCATTTTTATCATAATCTCTTACAAATCCCCAATTAATGTTATATTTGTTAGCATATTGCTTTAATGCTTCAAACTTATTCTCAACTTTAATGTCAATATTTTTTGATTCACCATCAGCATTTTCGCCACCTTTAGTTTCAATGATCCATATTTTATTATCCTTATCACAAATAATAAAGTCAGGGTAAAAGTGCCATTTATGATTTACTGCATCAACATATACTATTGAAAAATAATCACTAGAGGATTCACCATTCTTATAGAACCATTTAATATTTTCATTATTTTCACAAAAATACTCAAACATTCTTTCACTTTTAGATTTTATTGTACTATTTGGATAATTCATATAAATTGATTTTTCATAAATTGTTGTGTCTTTCATTTTAGGATCATATTTAATATAATCCATTTCTGGGGCTTTCCAGTCAACAATTTTTAATTCATCTAATTTCATTTTTATTTGTCTTGCTTTTTGTGAAACTGCTTCTTGAAAATCATGTTTTAATATATCTTCATTGTTTATAACAAAAGCATAAAATTCTAGTAGTGATAAATCAACAAATTTTTTAGTAAATAGTTTACCTCTAAAGAACATTCTTTCAAGCATTAATCTTGTTCTATCATATCTCATACCAATTTTTGATGATATAACATTAATTGAATGTCTTAATTCAAATCCATTTTTATTTGTACTTACTTCTGATTGAACTTTTATTCTATTAGCATTTTCTAATTCATCTGAATTAATTCTAACAATTTTGTCCTGTACTATATAATTATCAATAGTATCTTTAAATACATATCCATTTGCTTCTAATATAGTTTTATTGTTCTTTTTATTATTTGTTAGATTATATTTTTCGATATAATAGCTATGAAGAATATTAAAAGTTTGTCTTTCATCAAAACCATCAAAAGCATTATCAAAAGTTATTTTCTTTAAACTAAAATTTTTATATTCATTTTTTAAAAATACAACTTTAGCATCATAGGCACTAGAGCCAAGTTCTTGTTTAACAGATTGTTCATACTTTTCATCAAACGTATATAAATAGCAATTATCTAAAAGCACATTATCATAATGATGAGCTTGTGGCATTCTTCTAATTCTTCCAATAGTTTGAGTTTCAAAATCTTCACTCATATTGTCACGAAGTTTAACAAGTATCTTTGCTCTTGGACAATCCCAACCAGTTGAAATTGCTTGTTTCATTATTAAAATTGCTTGATTAGATTCATTATTTTCAATACTTTCAATATTTTCCTTTCTGTCTGATAACCAAATTGCTAAATTCTGTCTATCATAAGAATATTCTTTTTCTTCAAGTATTTTTTCAATTTGCTTTATTAAGTCATCTGATTTACTAGGTACTTGAATAATAATAAGAGGATTTACTTGAATGCCTAATTTTAAATATTCCTCTTTAATTGCCTTTCTTTTATTTATTGCAAGTTCTAGTAAATATTCATGTTCATTTGAAAGAGTAGACTCATTAGAAACATTTTCATTTATATATAATGCTCTTGTAATTAGTCCAGCATTTATTACTTCTAATTCGTCAATTTTAATAAATTCTGCTTCTTTATTAGTTTTTGTAGTAGCACTAACTCTAACAATATATTCAGGATTCATATATTCAATAATTGCCTCTGCTTTAACAGTTTTATTTAAATGTTCCTCATCAACTATAATAATAAATTTATAACCATTATTATGTGCCTCATGAACTCTTTCATATAAATTTTTTCTTTCAGCTTCCTTTAGAGCATTATTTCCTTTTTTAGTAATAGTTTCCCAATTTATAAATGCTGTGTCTTTAGCATCAAAACCTTGAAGTAGTACATCTTGAATATTTTTAGTACTGTGATGTGGTAAAAACTTAACCATTTTCTTTCTACTTTGTTCTTCTAAATCTCCTTTGCCGGGAGTAAGCCAAACAAAGATTGTTTTATTATTTTCTTTTAAATATTCTTCAATATATGAAAGTAAAATAATTGTTTTACCACTACCAGTAGGGGCTTGCAATAGTACTTCCTTTTTACTGCCAATAGAAGTAGCGTCTAATAATTTATTTACTGTATTTATTTGAAAATCTTTTAATTTAATTCCTTGCATTATTACATTACCTCCATAATTTCATCTTCAAAATAATATTCTGGTATTATGTATACTTCAATATTATTATTTTCAAAAATGTTTTCTTGTTCACTTGTTAATAGTATATCTGATGAAATATATATTTTTTCACATATTTCTAATTCTTTTTCGTTAGTACTGAATTTATCTAATTCATCTTCATTTAAGTAAACTCTAATTTTATTATCATCAATCTCAATTCCATTTTCTAATTGAATAAGATTTTTAATGTTTATAAGCAAATTATTATGTAAGTTTTCTGTTTCAGTATTTATTCTTGGAACATAAGT
>CAVIUL010000173.1:0-2425 GCA_963645885.1 bacterium
TAGTCTTTTGAGTAATCTTTTAAGTAGACTTTCGAGCAGTCTTTTGAGTAGCTTTTCAGCAAATCTTTAAAGCAATCTTTCATATAAATTATTATTTATAATATAAACTATATAAAATTTAGATGATATATCAATTAGCGAAAACCAGTGTTGGCTTAGGAGGCAATCTCAAACTAGATTTAATAGCAAACAAAATTGCTGGCAACGAGATCCGTATAGATAATATACAATTGTCACCGATTTCTGAGTGCATACACACTGTTGATAATTATAGAGACAATGAAAGCATCTTAAATCATACTCATTTATATAACTTAAAAAGTTTTTATAAATCGTATTCATCTAATTTTTATAGTACATATCAGAATTATAGTAATTGTTCGTGGATCTATAATGAGCATCCAGTAGATACTATGAACAATGATTTTGATATGCGAGCGCATAGAGTGCGTTATAATAAATACAATAAGCAATTTGCATTTTTTTTGCCGTTGTGGATTTCTGAGAAAATAGATTTTAGTAAATTAGAGTTTAAGCTGTCAATTGCAGTCAGTGAAGGTAAATATAAAAATATAATTTTAAGTACTACTATAATAAAACTTAATAATAAAATAGCAGAGTATTTAAATGAATATATTACAGGAATTTCTGATAATTTGCTTAACTTAAATTATAAATTAAAAACTGCTAATATTTTCGGTGTCGATGTATCAAGTGCGAGAAAGTGCTCCAAAGATGTATCATATATCTGGGAATCACTGCTTGAACGAGAAGTTCCATTAATACAAAACGACTATAAAATATATGAATTATTTACTAAAAATAATATTATAGCACAACAAATATTTAATTTTGATGTTTTATTTAATGTAAAAGATTTAATACCACAGAGTTATGTTGATACACTATATGGTAACACAATTAATTATTATATAGATGTTTATTATAATAACAAAAAAATTGAATTAAAAGATATTTATAGTAACTACGAGTACATACCAAAGACTGAAAAAAATTATTATAAATATCATAACTCTTATAAATATTCAGATACAAACGTATTAGATTACTTAGAAGACTATAAAGAATCTAATAGCATTTATTTTAATAAAATAACTCAAAGTGTTTTTCACTGGTCACTCGTAAGTAACAATGATTATATTTTGAATTTATATAATGGATTTTCTCCAGTCGTTAATGTTTCTACAGATGCTTCTACAGATATTATAAAGTCTGGATATTATAGAGACTCTAATTTATTATATCGAAACACATATAATGATGACGAAAACAATTTGAATTGGTGTGAGTTATATAATTATTCTGACAAAATTATAGATAGTAATTTTTTAAGTTCTTTTAATATAAGTAAATCGTACGACTCATTAGACAAAAAAGATTATACAAAAATAATTGTTAAATACCCAATTACTTGGATTGGTAAGCATCAATTTGAAATTAACAACAAAGACTGGGTAGGAAGTACTTATGATGTTGCTATAATGTTAGTACAAGGATATACAACTGACTTTGAAAGCTCAATTGGAAATAAACTTGTTAAGCTCTCTAATTATACTTATATATACGTAAATAATTCTAACGATAACTCTAAAAAATATATTATAATATCTTCAAAGACTGATGAGTTGCTTGTTGCAAACCTTGCAGATCTAATTCTTAACAGTGAATCTCAAGAAAACATTAAAATACTTGGAAATATTTTATCTGAATATATAATGCCTGAAACTATAAGATTTACTAAAACGGTATTTCCTAGGTTGTCATACTTTAACAATATTTCTTATTATAAGCAAGATGAGAATTATGATGTACGACTATATAGATACTTTGGTAATTTTATTCCGTGCTTTATAGACATTGATGATAAAAATCTATATAATTATAAATATTACTATAATGTGTTTTCAGATACCTCAACTGATGATTATAAGCAATACTCAAAATATATTCTTGATAAATATACACCAGTATATCCAAGTTTGACTATTGGAGAAAACACAGATGGTACTAATAAGTCATTTTACGGATTATCTAAGAATATTTTAACAAGTAACTATACCGACTTTAAAGTATCTAACAATTCTATATATGATACTTATAAAGGAGATATTTGCTACTTAAAAGATAATCGTATCAGATTGCTACCAGAAAAAGTATATTTTGAGAAAATATATAGCAAAAACGCAGTCGACATTGAAGAATCTTTTTATGATGATCTAGCAAAATATGTTATTGGAGACAAAGAAGTATTTAATAAATATTATAAAAAATATTATAAAATTAATATCGAATATGATTATGCTTCTGAGACGGATATTAATAAGATATTATATAAAGTGACTTTCGAGTTATCTTAGAAGCAAACTTAAAAGAATCTTAGAAGCAAACTTAAAAGAATCTTAGA
>CAVIUL010000174.1:0-2359 GCA_963645885.1 bacterium
TTTTCATAATAATATTTTACCACAATTTATACACTTAAAAAAGAATTTTATAAATTAAAAAGATTAACTTTCATTAATCTTGATTTTAACTTAACTCACTAAGTTTATTATTATATTTAGTATACGATTTTTCTATTTTCTTATCTTCTTCTATTGGTACTGTGTACCAACCTTTTTCAAACATTAAATTGAATATATCACGAGCCATATCTTTAGTGTCTTCAAATATACTCATTACTTTTTTATATAGGTATTTATTACTCATTTCATTTATAGCGACACTATAACTATTAGATATATTTTTTTCTGATAAAAGAATATCATTTAATATATCTTCTTCGCTCATACATTCATCTTTTGGCGTTTGTTCACATTTATTTTTAATTTCTTCCATAATGTCCTCCTACTCTAAAACTTCCAGCAAATCTTTATAATGTTTAAAATGCATTTTCTTAATTTTAGTTAATAAATCTATTACTTTTTCATCCTCTACACATTCTAGATATGCATATACTTTTTTATTCATAATAAAATTCCAATTAAGTATATCTTCTATGTATAATAAGTCTTTTATTGATATTACATTAGGTACTTCTTTCATAATTTTTCCTCCTAGTTATATTATTTACAAATGTGTATATAATAATAGTGTAAAATTTTTCCAAAAAAGTTTTATAAAATTAGCAATTACGACTGAATTTTATTCAAAGTTCCCGTTTTGAATAAAAAAACAATAAAATATGTTATTATATACATGTTTTAATATTTTAAAACACGACAAAAAGTGTACGATTCTAGCGTTTTCATGACTAAGTTCCCGTACACAGAATTACAAAAATGGATGTTGGCTTATATGCCAATAACAACGAAGATATATTTTATCTTCGCTCTGATTAGCATTTTATTGTTGTTTAAGCAATAAGATGTCATCTTTAGAAAGAGAAACATCATCTGGTTTAATAAAACTACAATTTAACGAATCTATTAATTTTGGGTATAATTTTTTTGTTAAGTTATATGATGTTTCATTATTTAGTGAAACTCTTGGAATAGCATTAATATTATCTTGAAGGTTTTTAACTATATCATCAGTTAAATTAATAAATGAAGTACCTTTAGGTAAAACCCTTCTAATGTATTCATGATTAACTTCAATACCATGTTTTTCATATGAAGAATATGGATGACAAAAGAATATATTGGAAACCTTTTTATTAGTTTCAAAATCTTTTTCAAAATTAAGAACAGAAAAAAATTCAGTTCCATTATCAGTGAGAAAGATTCTGAAAACTTTTGAATACATATGAATTCCAACAGTTTCTTTAATAAAATTGATTCTTGCATTGACGGAGGCAGAATCTTTTTTATTTAAAAGAAAAATAAACATAAAATGAGTTTTACGAATGTACAAAGTAAGTAAACATTTATTACAATTATTTTTACCGATAACAGTGTCCATTTCAACAATATTCATATTAGGATGATTAGATGTAAATTCAATAAAATCTTCGTACTTTCTACCTTTAAGTAAAGATAATTCTCTTTTATTTTTGTTATTGTTATTCTTATATTTTCTTTTCTTGTATTTAATCTTTTTAGGCAAGTCAGCATTTTTTAAAGAAAACACACCTAAGTCTACATATTTATAAAAAGTAGATTTAGAAAAATAAAGAATATCAGAATGGTTAATATAAACTTGATTAACACTTTGCTTATTATTTTTAATAAGAGGAACTATTTGAGATTCTATGTCATCAATAGTTTCTGGTTTAATATCAACACCACTTCTAGAACTAACTAGTTTAGACTGATAATGTTGTTCAGCTAGTTTAAATTCATAATATAAATGATGTTTATTACAAGAATTTTTACAAGGACAATTATTACAAATATAAGGTTTAGATTTAAGTTTGTCACATTTATCAATTGCTTGGTTTATACCTTTGATATCAAATGCATCATAAAAATTACTTTTGATGTATCTGTTACGTTTAATTTCTTTAGAAATAGTAGTTCTATCTTTATTAATAGCCTTAGCAATATCAGTAAAAGATTTACCTTTATTTAATAAAATTTGTATAGTTTCTCTTTGGTTAGAATTTAATTGATTATAATTAGTCATAATTTATTTCACTCCTTCAATATGACAAATAAACCAACGAAAGATATAATACAACTAAAGAAAAATAAAATCAAATAATAGATAACAAACAAAGAAAAACTTTGTTTGAAAGAAAATTATAATAAAAGACTAATTAGTCAAGGGTTAAAATAAATTCGACTAAAGTCTCACCCTTGACTAATTCCAGAACTTAATTCCCACCTATAGAAAAACGGGAACTTTGAATAAAATTCAATG
>CAVIUL010000175.1:0-2333 GCA_963645885.1 bacterium
CTAAGAAATCTGAAAAGAAGATTGGAAGAAATGATCCATGTCCATGTGGAAGTGGGAAAAAGTACAAACAATGTTGTGGTAAATAGCTTATAAAATAAGGCTTTCCAGAGATTTGGGAGGACAAAAAAATCTTGAAATTTGTCATCTGTCATCCATTTGTCATCCAAAAATAAAAAAGATGACAAAGATGACTTATGGGAGTTAGTATCTAATGCTAACTCTTTTTCATTTGCTGATATTAGGGAGGAAAAATTATGATTAATATCAGAAAAAGAGGAAAAGTCTATCAATATTCATTTGAAATTGCGAAAGTTGATGGAAAAAGACGACAAATAACAAAGTCAGGATTTGCTACAAAGTCAGAAGCACAGAAAGCAGGAGTTATAGCATATAATGAATATATGAATAACGGAAAAATATTTAATTCAAGTAATATGTCTTATGCAGATTGGTGCTAGGATAGATATTAGGACACGAAAATTTACACACTGTGATATAATATGAAACAATGTGAAAAGGAGGTGCCCTATGGCGAGAACATATAAGACATATGATGAGGATTATAAAAAAAATATAGTTAAACTTGTTGAAAATGGTAAAGCTATATCAGATATTGAACATGAATATGGCATAAATAGAAAATTGATTTATAATTGGAAAAATAAATATGGTACTATTAAAACATCAACTGGTGAAACTACAACCAATGATGAAATATTAAAGTTAAAAAAAGAATTGAATGAAATAAAAATAGAAAATGAAATATTAAAAAAAGCAGTTGCCATATTCACGAAAAAATAGAAAACAGAATCAAGTTTATTGAATCTAATAAAGATAAATATGATATTAAAAAATTATGTAAAATATTAAAAGTAACAAGATCAGATTATTATTATCATATAAATCATAAAACTAATCTTTATAAAAAGAACAATAATAAATTAGATATAGAAATCAAAAGAATTTATAACGACTCAAAAGGTAGATACGGATCCCCTAAAATAACTAAAATGTTAAAAAAAGAAGGTATAGAAGTTAGTCAAAAAAGAGTTGCTAGAAGAATGAAATTCTTAGGGTTAAAAAGTATTATTATCAAAAAATATAATCATGCTGGGAACTTTAAAACAGACAATACAAAAGAATATCCAAACCTTTTAGAACAAGATTTTTTTGCTGAAAAACCTAGTCAAAAATGGGTCGGAGATATTACTTATATCTATACTAAGGAAAAAGGATGGACTTATTTAGCAATAGTAATGGACCTATTTGATTTAAAAGTAGTTGGTTGGAGTTATGGGCTTAATATGACAGATGATTTGGTAATTGATGCATTTAAAAAAGCACTAATTAATAGAGGTTTAAACGAAGATGGAATATTTCATTCGGATAGAGGAAGTCAGTATACATCAAATGATTATGAAAAGTTATTAAATACATTAAAAATAAAACATTCCTATAGTAAAAAGGGTTATCCTTATGATAATGCAAGTATGGAAAGCTTCAATGCCATATTAAAGAAAGAAGAAGTAAATGTTAATAATTATGAGACATTTGAAGAAGCTAAACTAGCAATATTTGAGTTTATAGAAAGTTGGTATAATAACAAAAGAATCCACAGCACTATAGGATATATTACACCAAATGAAAAGTATAATAATTATATGGCTAATTTAGCACTAGCTTAGTATTTAGTTTTATGCCGAGAAAACTTTTGACAAGTAAAGAAATATTTTTTACCTTAATTGAGTTTAATGATTATTATTTTCATTTTTTGAAAATAATAATCACTTAAACGACCTATAATTAATAAAAATATTTCTGCTAGTCAAAAGGAAATTGGAATAAATTTGAATACTTATAATTAAGAATGTGTAAAAAACCGTGTCCTAAAACTTGACCTAAATCCAAAAATACCTATCATTCCAATTATACCTATTACAATTCCTAATACCATTGAATTACCAATGACTTTCATAGCAAGACACATTCCTAGTCCAAATACTAATGTCATAATAGTACCATTTGAATATGCAAATATTTCAGCAGGTCTTTTTGCCTTCCTATCTAATTTTTTTAATGCAACTACTTTTGAATCATCTTTTTTTGAATATTCATTTGCAATTGCTTCAGCATAAATTTTATCTGTGTTCATTTCTTTTTTCATAATATATTCCTCTCTTTCAATTTATATCTAGATTATAGAATATATATAAAATAGAATGAACAACACTTTTTTACTAAAATGTTGATTTGATACTATAACTAACCTAATTACTAAATTGTAATTTATCTAACACTACATTTGCCACACCAAGAGCAACCATTGCAACTAT
>CAVIUL010000176.1:0-2214 GCA_963645885.1 bacterium
GTATGGCAGTATTTGATAGTCCAATACCAGAAAACTATGAATTACTAAAAGTAATACCTATCCAAGACTATAATCCATTTAAAGGTAAAGATGTAACTTTTGGTTTAGTATTTAGACCCTCTATTAAAGAGATAAATGTTGAAAAAACAGTAAATAAATAATAAGCAGGATAAGGGAATTGATAGCACCACCCTAATTTATACTATATAAACAAAGGGATAGTAGTGCTATCATTTCTTATTTTGCACTTGCAAAATTGGTTATAAAATATGGAAGAACTCTACCATGCTCCTCTTTAAAGTCTTATAAATAAAGAGAAAAATAAGTAGTAATTAAAATCCATGCTTTGGATGTACATCAAAAATATTGGATGAATCTTGGATGATTCAATTTAGTGATAAAATCTACTAAAATGGTGGTATAATTATAGATGGATGAAGTAGTATCTCTTGTCTGAAAGGAGAATGATTATGGAAAATAGTATTGACCAAATAGTAAATGATATCGCAATTTCAATTAATAACATTATTCCAGTAAAATGGAAAGATGCTTATTTCTATGGAGAAGTTGGAGAGAATAAAGAATCGCATATTATAGGTATGTACTTTTATAATAAGGAAAAAAGGTCTTATATGGATTTCACAGAAATAACTGATTTTTATCCTAGTGCAAATAATTTTAGTTCAGAGTTTAATAAACTTAATAATCTTGTTTTGGAGCTTTATGATGTTTTTATCAAAAATGATATGCAACCTTGGGGAGCAGTTTTAATTGAAATTGATAAAAAAAGAAAAGTAAATTTGAAATTTTCATATGACTGGTTTGAAAATGGTGAAGATGAATTCCAAAGAAAAATATTATGGGCGCATAGAACTTTCGGATTCACTCCTCAAAAAGGTGGCTATGCTGAAAAGATAATTAATAAATATGATAATAAATAAAGGAGAATGATTATGGGATTATTTGATAAATTTAAAAAGAAGAAAGATAAAAAAATGTTAGATATTCTAAATTTATTAAATTCATCTAACATTTTTGAAGTAAAAAAAGTAATAGATAATAATAGTGTTACGATTTTGACTGATTACGAGCAATTTACTTCAATAATAACAAGAGAATATAAAAATATAAAGTTTAATGTAATTCTTAAAATTTTATGTTTTTATTATGAAAATAATATTGATGCTTTTTTATATTTATTTAATTCTCTTATTAATATTAAAGACTTTACTGTAGATTTTGATGCTGAATATTATAATTTACCAACAAAAATTAATTTAAAAAATGATATTCATAAAGTAATGATTCCTTTTATAAACATATTGAAATCCTATGATAACCCTAATCATTTAACAAATGATATTTTAAAAATATTTATCACAAATATAAATAATAAAAATGTTTTAACAGATCAAGAAAAAAATTTATTTATAAGTGTTTTAAATGATAAATTGAAAAAAGCTTTTGAATATATTGATAATAATTATGGTGAAGATTTTATGTTATATTTGTTAACTCTAACTATCAACTATAATAATGAAGAAACAATGAATATAATGAATCAACTTGAAAAAGAAAATCTTCCGACAATATACAAAATACTAATTGTTAGAATCAAACTACAAAATGGAGTTGAAGTTTCAAAAAAAGAAATTGAAAAATATTTTACAAATATTTCAGATTCATATACTACTTTTGAAATGCTTGAAAAGATTGGAAGAACTGATTTAATACCTAAAAAATATTTTGATATGCAAGAAGAGCTTGCAGTAGAAGCATTTGAACAATGGTTGGCTTTTCCAAGTGAATTAGGAGAACGACCTAAAACAATAAGAGTTTTGAAAAAAATGGAAACAGAGGATGCTAAGGGTTTATTTTATGTATGTGCTTTTACTAGTGACTCAGATGAAAAAGAAATGATTGGTGTGACATATACATATCCAAAAGGAAAAGCTACAACTATTACATTAAAAAGTGCATTTTCAGAATTTGAAGAATTAAAAAAAGACTACGAAAGTCAAGTACAGCATATTTTAGATACAATAAATAATATAGAATTTTAATAAAGATTAGTTTGAAATATAACTAATTTTTTTTATGGATTTCACAGGGTGATGAAAATGTCACGGTATGATGAAAATGTCCATCACGGTGTGACAAAAATGTCTACATAATATAATAAGATAATATAATAAATTAATATAACAAGAATAT
>CAVIUL010000177.1:0-2201 GCA_963645885.1 bacterium
GCAAATGCTTTGCTAAAAAATTGTTCGCTATCAATATCATAATAAATATCGCAAGTGTAGTTTTTTAATTGTCGTTTAGAGCCTTTTGTTATATACCCGGATAAATAGATATATCCTTCATATAAATCTTCTACTTCTTCAGCCTCATCGTCTGTATCTACTCTGTTAAAGTCCCCGAAGCGTTTAGCAGTAGCATTACCTTTTCTTGCTCTACGAATTTCTAATTCATCAATATTATTATTTGACCAAACAGCAGAGCGACCTGAAGCATTAGGTCGCCCGTTTTGCCAATTTATTAAGTTCCAGTTTTTCATAAGCTGAAACCTTGAAACTTAATATAAGTTGAAAAATAATCACCTGATGACATAATTATTGGTTGTGGGAATTTTGTGTAAGAGATAATATATTGCTCTGCATCAAAATAATTGCCTTCCGCATCATAATCGTATGTATAAGTAGAACCAATATAATCTCTATTATTACTAGTAGTTCCTTCAATTTTTTTATTTTGTGCCATAATAAATAAGCCAATTAGATAAAACTTATACCCAGTATTATATTTATCAGGATCATATATATAAGCAACTGATGTTTGATTAGAATAAGCACCGGTAGTATCGCTATTAGCTTGTAATATTGAATGTGTTACTTTTTTAGAATATTTTCCATCGACCAAATAAGTTTTACCATTATTTTGTTTTAAATTAGCGCGTCTTTGATCATATTCTTTTTTTACCATGTCGCCGCCAATTACTCTACGTAAATAACTAGCATTTCCATTATAGTCACCTTGTCCTCTAATAAAATTGTAAGCATTCTCACCTTGATATGAAGTATTTGGCGTAGTCATTACACCGAGTTTGTAGCAAAATTCTGTGTCTTTTTCCACTTCTTGTGAATAAAGTAATTTTTGATTTCTATCAAAAACTCGTGTGAGTATGAAATTCAATCCTTCATCAGTAATTTTATTTTTTAAAGTAAAAGATTCTTTCTTTTCGTGGTCGCTCGAAAAAAAATCTACGTTATAGACAAACCCTACACCTAAATCATCATTCATTTTGTTTCTCCCGGAATAATTGTAAATCTAGGTGTAATGTTTATAGTGCCATTTTTATGCAAAATTATAGGTTTATCAAAACTAACCTCAGACATCATTACAGTATTTGAATCTTGGCTTCCAAAATTCATATCAGTTGTAACAAATAAACAACATAACCCATATATTTTAATTTTTTTGTCTACAATATACGCGTATGGAGAAAAGCCATAATTAGTCCCCCAAGCTACCATAGCAGGATTTAATGTTGCAGTATAAGTCGTATCGTCATATTCTTTAAAAAAAAATGGTTTTCTTTTATTACTTTCTGTTTTTTCTAAATTTTCATTTACTCTGCGAACAAATGAGTTTAATTCTTTTTCTTTTATTTGCGCGGGAATATCATATCCATTGTCACTTTTTGATGGTATGTGATCTTTATTAGTGTTCAAGGTAACATAAAATGAACCCCTAGAATATGCCATATCCCTAAAACTCACAGCATTTATTGAGTAGCTACTGTTTTCTTGCTTAAGATAACGAATATACGCAGTTTCTCCAAGCGTATTATATCCATCCATATATGAGAACAACCTAGCAATTATTAGTCTTAATCCTTCATCACATATTAAATTGTGAATAGTAAAATCCTCTTCTTTCTCTCCCGTAGGAGAGAAAGTTTGGATTTCATAGGTAAAGAAAGGTCTCAACAGTTCATTCATTTTTTAGGTTGAGCTAAAAGTGAATCCTGCATTAACACGCAAAATACCATCTACTTCCATGGCTTTTGCGGTAGTAAGTAATGCCGCTGAAAGCAAAATTCCACTTACTCCCATTTTTTCACTGCTTGAAGAAATGAATAAACCTGTCACAGTGCTGATAGCATTAAAAACAAATTCAGCTTCACTACCTGTGTTCGTTACGCTTAATCCATCTTCGCTCACAATAGGTGTAAATTTTGGTCGTGTTGCAGCAGTATAGGTATCAATTTCTCCAGCGTTCCCTGTGAATGTTGCAGCAGTATCTGTTGCAAGCGGAGTATATTGATTTGTATAACAACCAATATACCAAGTTTGTTGTGTTCCATTATTGAACAAAATATCAATGATATGTTGAATACCTTCATTAGGCATCAAGTTATGCACTTTTTCATGTGCAATCACAA
>CAVIUL010000178.1:0-2040 GCA_963645885.1 bacterium
ATATGACATTGATACATTTGAAAAACTAGATAGTTCAAGTTCAGTTAGAATGTTATTAAAAAACAAATAAAGCAAGCGAGTCTTGCTTTTTAAATGTAAAATTGACTATAACAGTCTTCTAGGATATAATACAAACTTATATGGGGGTTACAATGGAAAATAAAGATTTTGAAGTGTTTATACCAAAAGAAAACTATAAAAGAGAACATTTTGCAAGTGAAGTACACAATAAAATAATTAATATATTAATGGGAACGTATATTAAGCCGGGTTGTTTAATATATAATTTAAATTGTAGATATGATGATCCTGAAGTAAAAGATGAAATATTAGTAAGTAGAGCAATAAGTTTCATAGAAACCGAAGAACCATCAGATTCAAATGATTTATATGATGAAAATTGGATAACATACGGAACATGTTACAGAAATGGAATGGATACAAGAGCAGCAACCTTTGATATTAGAACCACACAAATATTGCCAATAATTAAACTATCAGATGAAATGTTTGCTGAAATTACAAAAGGACTTAAATACGGAACTCCTACTATAGAATTAGGAAGATATCCAAAAAATGACTGGTTTCTTACTTCAACTGATAAGAAGAAAAGAGTATATACTGGTAAAACTTATACACTACCTATAACAGAACCAAGTTTCACATCAGCAATAAGTAAAACACAAACTGTTAAAGAATATGAATTAGAAGGAAAGAAATACATAGATATTATAAGATATAAGCAAAAAGTAACAAAAACAAAACCATCTAAAATAGAAGAAACATATAGAGTAGAGCCAATTATGTGGCATATAGATTGGGAACGTAAATGCTTAATCGCAGATGAACCATTGTTAACAGGAATAGGCCATTCAAAAGGAGAAGAAACCCCATCATACAAAAATACATATCTATATAAATATCTAAATGAAATATTCTTACGTGATGTATTGCTTCAACATTTAGAAATCAAAAAGAAACCTAAAGAAGATATAGAAATAGATGAAATAACAGCTATTTTAAATGAAATAAGTGTATATAGTGAATTCTATCATGGACAAGAAGATATAAATGAAATAGTAAGAAAATTAATAGTAAAATATAATAATGATATAATCGAACTTAAAAATAATACTGGTCTTACATTAGTTACAGAAGATACACTACGTATTGGTCTTATAAGTGATCTAAATAGAATACTTGATAAATTAAAAAGAAGTTCTGAATCAAATGAAGAATATAATAAAATATTAGAATTTATTGATAAATGTATAGCAGCATTAGATGGAAAAGAGTCAGAATGTGATAGTGAACTTTATAAAGACATTTGCAAAATACAAAGTGAAATATTGCCAAGACTTGCAAGTGATCATGATAAACAATTAGATTTAAGAAAAAGAATAATAGAACTATTTGAACAAGATAAAAAGGACATAAAAGAATATTTAAAATATATAACTACATTCGATAATGGTATTTGCCTAAAATTATCTTCAAAGCCACTTGGATTTAAAGACTTAAATAGTTATGAAACACACTATAGAATAAGATTACATCCAGTGTTAGAATCAATGTTATCTATATCTAGAAATGAAGAAAAAAGAATAGAAATTGAAACACATAAAAGTATGCTTAACGAATTATCAAAAACCTCTAGTAATGAAGAATATATTAGAACTTCTCTAACACTTATCCATAACGATAGTTATATACATGTCGATAGTAGCAACAGTTATATTGATTCATTATTAGATAGTATTAATGAAGAAGTAAAAAGCATAAGAAGTAGTAGAAGAGATATAGATTTAAAAAGTATATTAAGTATAAATTTAGAAAGTTATGATGTCTTACCTATTGCAAGAACACTTTCTAAGATATTGATAGAACTACATAAAATAAAATTAGATATTCTTGATGAAGAATCAAAATCAAAAAAATTGAATAAATATTTAGTAAAAATTTAAAAAATATTGACAAAAAATAACGAATAAACTATAATCTACTCATAAGCGATGAAGGAAAGTAGTAATTATTTATTTC
>CAVIUL010000179.1:0-2020 GCA_963645885.1 bacterium
CGTATCTATATAAATTAGATATACTTTTACCCATAGGAACCCAAACTTTTTCTTTCACAATAGATTTATGTTCTATAATTCTTTCTTTTTCTTTTAAAACTTTAAAATCTTTAGGATTATTGATTGTTACTTCAATTCTTAAATTGTTTCCCTTATCATACATTTTAATCTGATTATTATTAATTTTAAATTTTATTCGGTAACCTTGATACCTGTGTCTTAAATCAGAAACAATTTCTCCCTTAGAAAAATTATGAATTTTAGATACATTTCTGCCAAAGAAAGAATAAATATCTTCAGAACTAAAAGTGAAATATGTGGTTTCAACCAGTGTCTTATAAAATAAACTTAAATCTTCACGATTTTTAAAATTAATATCGGTTGCAAACTCACATTGATCAATACACCAATAGTATGAATGACTAAATATTTTTTCTATTTTAGGCAAATGTATATTAATTTGTTTAATTAATCCATCAAAAGAATCAGAAATCTTTTGATTTAGAATACCATCAGCAAGTTCTTGTGCTTTAGTAAAATCTTCTATATATGAAAATGAATTATTATACATTTCATATTTGATATTGCTTTTATCAAGTAACTTAGATAAATATTCTCTTCCGTTGATATATATTTGGACATTATAAGGAAACCAAGTTTGGATTTTTAAATACATTAAACCAAACTCTTCATCATTATAGTAAAAATAATAGTGTTTACATTTTGTAGGTTTAGAAGTAACTTCTAACTTTTGTATTTCACGGTTAGGCTTAACAGTCATGGTATTACAAATCTCAACAGCAGACAAAGCAGTAATTAAACCTGTTTTAGTAGGATTTTTTTCTAGTTCAGCCATAACAATTTCATTTTTATCTATTTTTCCAGAATTAAGATAAATAGTTTCAATATTATTTTCTTTAATATAGTTATCAATATGATTACATAAATCTTGTGTTTCTTTTAAAGCAAACTTATCAAAATCAACTAATTTAATATTATTTTGAATAAGATAAAAAAGAAATTGTCTGTAGTTACATAAGTTTAAAAGATATCCATTTATGATCATTCTATCAAAAGTTTCTAAAATACCATTGATTTTTTCCTTATTTTGTTCTATTATATTCATTGCAAACCTCCCTGAGTAGTTATGCATATTGTAAACATGGAGCAAAAGAGTAATCTTGAGGCTCCGATATTTAGTAGCATAGACTACATTACGGCATAGACCGTTTATATTTGATTGTGCGTTAGAGCACGTAACAGTTATTATACTGTTTTGGCAAACTATTTCAAGTGGAGGTTTGCTTTTTTTATGAATTTTTGAATTGGTTAGGTTGCGGACATAGTCTGCCGTATGTAATAAAAGATCCAAGTAATGGTAAAGTATCAATGCTTACTGAATGGAATTTAAATGTAGTAGATCCTATAAATACATATATAGATGGAAAGGAGATTTCCTTTAAAAAATCTTGTCCATCATATACAGAAAAATATGGATATCAAAATAAATATGTAGTAAGTGGAGCTTTTTATGAAATTACAGCTGAAGATGAACCATATATAGCAGCAAAAATTAGTGATGATGAGGAAACAGTTGGCATTGGTTATGGAATTGTAAGATTTTACGGTGAAAAAGATAATCCAAATTTAGAATATGGATATTGGACTGATGGTACTGGGAATGGATTAGATCCTAATTTCTCAGGAACATATCCAATGTATGTGTATGGAAAAGTAAATTCTAATGGAAAAACATCAACATTAACTCCATTAGTAAATACCTATGTAAGTCTTTTAAATAATTCAATAGGCGGAGCAGAAGCAACAGGTAGATTAATATCATATGAGGAATTAATTAATTTGGGTTGTACAGAAGATGATGGATGTAAAGTAGATGGCGTTTCTAGTTGGGTATATCAAACAACATATTTAACTGGAACAGCAAGTAGTGAGAGTCAAGTAAAGGCAGTTTTAGCTTATGATGGTATAATATATTCTGCAAATTTACATAATATAGGTT